>NZ_JBRIQR010000003.1:0-199691 GCF_052983755.1 Enterobacter sp. CFEC122
TACGTTAGTGCGCATAATGTATATTATGTTAAATGACATCTGATAGCTAATCACGAGCCGATACATCAATCTGTTATTAATTCTGACCACCCTCTCGCTTCTCGTCTTTCACTGTCGATAACGACGATTTGTGAAAAAAACTCAAAACACCATTCGATGGCGCATGCTGGTTCCCTTCATGTCAGTGCAATACCCTGTCACATACAGAATTGCTGGCAATAAAAGAAGGAACACAGAATGAAGTATGTGAATCTGGGTCGTAGCGGTTTGCAAGTCTCCCGTCTTTGCCTCGGTTGTATGAGCTATGGTGAACCTGAACGCCTGCCTCAACCCTGGTCCCTGGATGAAAAGGCGTCACGGCCACTCATCCGTCAGGCGCTTGAAGCAGGCATTAATTTTTTTGATACCGCGAATATCTACTCGGGCGGAAGTTCTGAAGAGATCACAGGAAAAGCGCTGAAAGAAATGGCCAGACGCGACGAGATCGTTGTGGCGACAAAGACCTTCTTTCCGTGGCGCAACTCACCCAATACCGGGAGACCATGGAGGCTCTGCATGACCTCGTTAAATCAGGAAAAGTACGTTACATCGGCGCATCATCTATGGAAGCCTGGCGCTTTGCAAAAATGCAGCATACTGCAGAGCGTAACGGCTGGACCCGATTTATTACGATGCAACCGCAATACAACCTGCTTTACCGGGAAGAAGAGCGCGAGATGTTGCCCCTGTGTGAAGACCAGGGCGTTGGTGTGATCCCCTGGAGTCCGATGGCACGCGGCAGGCTCACGCGCGACTGGAGTGTCACGTCCCGACGAACGCAAAACGATGCCTTTGCGTTAAAAATGTATGAGAACGCAGCCCTTCTGGATAAGTCCGTTATTGATGTCGTTGCAAGAATTGCCGAAAAGCACGATGTGCCAAGAGCCCATGTTGCACTTGCCTGGTTGCTATCAAAAACGGTCATCACAGCCCCGATCATTGGCGCGACCAAACCAGAACATCTTTCCACGGCTATCAGCGCACTGGACTTTACACTTAGCGATGCTGAAATCACGGAACTCGAGGCACTCTATCTGCCGCACCCCGTCGACGGGATCATTCCCCCGCTTCCTGATACGCCCCCTTCACTCACGCCGCCTTCAGCAATACAGAACCGTTAACACCCTTCCCTGGCCCGGCGTTGCCGGGTCTCATTCTTTTCAAGAATAACGAAGCACAACGTGTTCAGTGAGAGGCGATGAGCGGATGGACTTGTGAAATAAATTCAGCAACGGATTAGCGCTAATCGGTCTATGGTGTATATCATTTCCGTATCAATACATTCGGGCCTTAACGCACAAGGAAAACGATTCTGTATGCAAATAAGCAGAGCTGATGTTGCCGATCTCATTTATTTCATGGCTATTGCACGTCATCGCAGTTTCAGCCGTGCTGCCATTGAATTAGGTGTCAGTGCATCAGCGCTTAGTCATGCCCTGAAGGGACTGGAAACCCGGCTCGGGGTTCGCCTGCTTAATCGCACGACCAAGAGCGTCACCCCTACGGCAGCAGGTGAAGAACTGGTTCAGTCTGTCCTTCAGCCTTTCGACATAATAGAAGGCGCACTTGAATCGCTTAACAAGTATCGTAATACCCCTGGCGGACGTATCCGCATCAATGCTGCCGTTGAAGCGGCCAATCTTTTGCTTGCGCCAGTTATGCCCGCGTTTATGGATCGCTATCCCGATATTGAAATCGATATTGTGGCCAGCAACCGTATGGTTGACGTCACTGATGCGGGCTTCGATGCCGGTATCCGCTATGGTGGCACCGTCCCGGAAGACATGGTTGCCCGGCGTTTATCTGCCGATATTCGCTGGGTTATCGCAGCATCCCCAGACTATCTTGAACGCTACGGAACGCCTGAACATCCTGATGATTTATTACACCATCGCTGTATAAGCAATCGTCTCGGCGACGATCGGATTTATCGCTGGGAACTTGAGCGAGATGGCGAAACGTACCAAATCACTGTGCCAGGCTCTGTGACGGTCAATCAGGCTGAAACGGGCCTTGTGGCCGTCTTAGGTGGAGCCGGCCTGATGTATTTTCCGGAGCCTCTTGTTGCCCCCTATGTGAAAGATGGACGGCTCCGCCTGGTGCTTACGGAATGGTCTCCGCTGGAGGAAGGTTTTCATATCTATTATTCAAGCCGCCGGCAACTGCCGATCGGGCTTCGCCTTCTGATTGAGTTCATACAGGAGGCCAGGCCACTGGGGTTGTGAAATAGCGCTTCCATACTGAACGATGCGTTGTCGTCTTTATCGTTCCGTAGCGGATGTCAGAAAATCAATCAGGGTCTTCACTCTTTTAAAAGCAGTATAATCAAATGATTAAAATTTTATCCCTTCGCCTGAAATACTGTAACGCGCTGGCCAACAGCATGAGCAATGCCTCCCCGACACAGCTGCAGCAGTTTAAGACGCAATTGTCCGAACAGATGGGTAAGCCTGTGGGACTACATACCATGGGTATTCCGGCAGCGATCAGTACGCTCGGGGTGATTGTCAGTTTCGCCATTCCGCAGCTGTGGTTGGGCTATGGCGTACTCGCCGCACTCAGCCAGCCAACTGAACGCGTATTCGTGTGGGTTGTGCTGGTCGCCCTGCTTTTCGCTGGCATCAACGGCGTGACGATGTTCATGATTGGCAAAGGCAGCATGCGCGCCGTACGGATACACCTTGCGCTGGCGGTGATAAGCCTGGTATTAACGGCAGCCTATCTGCTGGCCGCGCTGATCGGTAGCCCTTTTCCGGGCGTCAGTCTGACTGCGGCACTGGTGAGTATCGTCATGTTATTGCTTAGTGGTAGCGCTATCCTCTCCACAGCCTTTTATAAGATGCTGCTATTTACTCTGCATAATCGCGCCTGGCGCAAGCTGATCAGACAGACTCGCGATGCACATATGCCACGCTAAGCCTGCCCCTCGTAAACATCCCGCCCCATTATCCCAGACGCGATATCCTTGACCTCGCCTCGTCCAGATGGCTGCGCAATGCGGCAAGACATGGCGCAAAATTGGCAGAAAAGCGGCCGCAACTGCTGGCCTGCGTATAAAAGCGTTCGGCCAGCGCCAGTGCTTCATGCCAGGTTTCTCCCGCGATCGCGTCAATAAGCGTAGCCGGACGCAGCGTATTCACCAGTGCGCCTCCTGATTTCGGGGCAAATCCCATGGGCAGCATGTCATAGGCAGGAGCAAGATCGTAAGGCCGTCCATGGGAACTGATAAACGACAGATTACCGTGGTGCATGTCGGTATTGCCGATCAGCATACCAAACGCCCAAAGCCTTGACGTGCTGGCGACCGCATCCTGGTGAACACAGCCCTGCTTTGCCAGCTCATTCACCAGTACCGGCCAGGATTCTCTTGCCCTGCCGACAAACTCCGCCTCGAGCGCACGTAAAGAAAAGAGTCCCTTACGACCAAGGGGTCCCGTACGGTCGAACCGCGGGATCTCAAGGAAGCGCTGTCCGCCAAAATCAAACACCTCGGTTTCGACGCCAAGCACGCTTAACGCAAGATGTTCTGCCAACAAAAGGTCTCGCCAGCGTTCGCTTACAGGGTTATCGTCCGGTGCCGTGAATTTCACAATGACGTGGCCACGTTCTGTATAAGTACAGAACTTCGGCTGTTCACCCCCAGCAGAGGAGCCCGGTACTTCGCCCGCGCTCACGGCCTGCGCCAGCGACGGGTATGCGGTTGCGCGGTCCACCGCAACAGGCGACGGCATCTCTACAAAATGATTCCTCGCCTGTTCTCCGATTAACAGGTTCCCCACCGCATCGTGTCCATGAGCGAGCAAAGCCCTGATAACGTCAGTATCACTCCAGTTATCTGGATTTGGCGGCAGGCCCAGCTCGGATGAAAATCGCGAGGCGTACGCGCGGCCAAGATATCCCTGAGGCCGCATGTCAAACAACCACCACGGCAACCCATCGCTATGGAGGCACACATTGTCCGTTTGCGCCATTACAAAACCGTCTGGATAAACCGGAATGAGTTTACCCAGCGATTTAACCTGGCCCTCTTCCGTGATGCGGTAGACAGGAGCCGAGCTGAATCCTCGATGTGTATCCCGCAGCACATAGTGAATAGATGGACCGGAGCCAATGCGAACAACCTCATCGCCAAGCGCTTTAATCGATCGTGAAACGGTAGGCTGACTAATACCCATAATATCAGTTAGTTGCCTTACCGATACCGGGCCTTGTCTCAGCAATTGTCGTAGTGTTTCGGATCGATTAATCATGGTTTTGAATAGCTTTATGAATAGGTTATTGAATAGCTAATTTATCAGGTATTGACTCCCCTGTCATCTTCACCAACGGCTGTCTCTGGTTTATGCCTGCGCAACCAAATTAACTTATACGCCGCAGGAATAATAAACAGCGACAGCAGCGGTGCCGTGATCATCCCGCCGATCATGGGCGCCGCTATCCGGCTCATGACTTCTGAGCCTGCCCCGGTCCCCCAGAGAATGGGCAGCAGACCGGCAATAATTACCGCGACGGTCATCGCCTTTGGCCGCACGCGCAGCACGGCGCCCTGATAAAGGGCGTCATCAAGCCCCTGTTCAGTGAACGTTTCGCGCTGGGACAGCGCCGGATGTGCTTCAACGGCATGACGCAAATACATCAGCATGACCACTCCAAACTCTGCTGCCACCCCGGCCAGGGCGATAAACCCGGTGCCGGTTGCCACGGACATATGGAAGCCCTGCCAGTACAGGAACCATATCCCGCCGACCAGCGCGAACGGCAGGCTCATCAGGATCAACAGGGCCTCATCCACGCGACGGAACGCCAGATAGAGCAGAACGAAAATGATCATCAGCGTCATCGGCACCATCAGCTTCAGTTTCTTGTTGGCATGCTCAAGCAGTTCAAACTGCCCGGAGAATGACACGCTGGTACCCGGCCTGAGCTTCACGTTCTGGCTGATGGCCGTCTTAATGTCGTTCACCACCGACACCATATCCCTGCCGCGGGCATCGATATAAATCCAGCTCGCAGGCCGGGCATTCTCCGTTTTCAGCATCGTGGGGCCTGAAACAACGTTGATATCTGCCACATCACCCAGCGTAATCTGCTGTTTCATTGGCGTCAGGATCGGCATCTGCTTCAACGCGCTCGGGCTATTCCGGTAGTCCTGAGGGTAACGAATATTAATCGGATAGCGGGCCACGCCTTCCACCGTTTCACCCACCGTCGCACCGCCGATGGCCGAGGAGACGAACAGCTGCACGTCGCCCACCGTCATTCCATAGCGGGAGGCTTTCTCCCGGTTGATATCGACATCGATGTAGCGCCCGCCTTCCAGACGTTCTGCCAGGGCAGACACCACGCCCGGCACCGTTTTGGCTACCGCTTCGATGCTCTGCGCCGTGGCGTCGATATCAGCCAGAACGGTACCAGACACCTTGATGCCAATCGGGCTTTTAATCCCGGTCGACAGCATATCAATGCGGTTGCGAATGGGCGGAACCCAGAGATTCGCCAGACCGGGCAAACGAACGGTCTTATCAAGCTCCTCAACGATCTTGTCAATCGTCATCCCGGGACGCCACCGATCCTCAGGCTTAAGCTGAATGGTGGTTTCCACCATTTCGAGCGGCGCGGAATCCGTTGCCGTTTCGGCTTTGCCGGTCTTGCCGAAGACAGAGGCCACTTCAGGGACGGTTTTTATTAACTTGTCCGTGGTCTGTAAGAGCGCGGCCGCTTCTGCCGGAGAGACGCCGGGCAACGTTGACGGCATATACAGCAGATCGCCCTCATTAATCTTCGGCAGGAACTCGCCGCCCACCTGGCTCAGGGGCCAGATCACCGTCAAGATGGATAAGGCCGCAACCAGCAGGGTTGTTTTGGGCCAGTTGAGCACCCGAATCAGCAGCGGATGATAGGCGTTAATCAGCAGCCTGTTCAGCGGGTTACGGGTCTCGGCGGGGATTTTACCCCGGATCCAGAATCCCATCAGAATGGGGATCACGATGATGGCCAGCGCGGCCGCCCCTGCCATAGCGTACGTTTTGGTGAAGGCCAGCGGACCAAACAGCCGCCCTTCCTGCCCCTCAAGGGTAAAGATAGGAATGAAGGATAAAGTGATGATCAGCAAGCTGATAAACAGCGCCGGTCCAACCTCTACAGAGGCGTTGGTAATCACCTTCCAGCGGGTGGCGTTATCAATCTGCTCTCCCGGGTGCTGGTGATCCCACTCTTCCAGCTGCTTATGCGCGTTCTCAATCATCACGATGGCGGCATCCACCATCGCGCCGACGGCGATGGCAATGCCTCCCAGCGACATAATATTGGCGTTCAGACCCTGGAAATGCATGACGATAAAGGCAATACACAGGCCAAGCGGCAGAGAGATAATCGCCACCAGCGCCGAGCGAATGTGCCAGAGGAACAGCGCACAGACGATGGCCACCACGATAAACTCTTCGAGAAGTTTGCTGCTCAGGTTATCAATGGCCCGGTCGATGAGCTGGCTGCGATCGTAGGTGGTCACAATCTCAACGCCTTCCGGCAGGCTGGCCTTCAGCGTCTCCAGCTTGTCTTTTACCGCCGTAATGACCTCGCGCGCGTTTTTACCCGAACGCAGGATCACCACGCCGCCCGCCACTTCACCCTGCCCGTTCAGCTCGGCAATACCACGGCGCATTTCCGGCCCCGTTTGTACGCGGGCAACATCACGCAGGTAAATCGGCACACCGTTCTCACCGGTTTTCAGGACGATGTGATTGAAATCATCGATGGTCTGCAGATAGCCGCTGGCCCGCACCATATATTCCGCTTCCGCGATTTCTACGGACGATCCCCCCGCTTCCTGATTAGACGATTCAAGGGCCTGCTTAACTTCCGGCAGGCTGACGCCGAACTGCGCCAGCTTTAACGGGTCAACCTGAATCTGATACTGCTTCACCACGCCGCCAACGGAGGCCACCTCGGCCACGTTCGGGATTGTTTTCAGCTCAAATTTCAGGAACCAGTCCTGCAATGATCGCAGCTCGGCGAGATCGTGTTTTCCGCTGCGGTCCACCAGCGCATACTCAAATATCCAGCCTACGCCCGTGGCGTCCGGGCCGATTTCGGAACTCACGCCGGCGGGGAGTTTGCCCTGAACCTGATTCAGGTACTCCAGCACGCGCGAGCGGGCCCAGTACAGATCGGTCCCGTCGTCAAAAATAACGTACACATACGAATCACCAAACTGTGAAAAACCGCGCACGGTCTTCGCGCCAGGAACAGACAGCATGGTGGTGGTGAGTGGATAGGTCACCTGGTTTTCAACAATCTGCGGGGCCTGGCCGGGATAGCTTGTTTTGATAATCACCTGAACGTCAGACAGATCGGGCAAGGCATCGACCGGGGTGTTGATGATGGTCCATGTCCCCCAGACGCTGAGAAACAGCGCGCCCATCATCACCAGGAAACGGTTGGCGACCGAACGCCGGATAATCCATTCAATCATCATCGTCTCCTTAATGGCCTGAATGCGCGTCGTCAGCGGCTTCAGCGTGGCGCATGCGCTCCAGCGCGCCGGTAATATTGGCCTCCGAGTCAATCAGAAACAGACCGCTGACCACCACCGACTCCCCCTCTTCCAGTCCGGTACCAATGCCGGACTGCTGCTGTGATTCATGCAGAACGTGGATCCTTTTCGGTACAAACTTCCCGTTCGCATCAACGGTAATAACGCGCTGTTCTTTCCCGGTATCGATAACGGCCTGAGACGGAATGAGCAACATTTCCTGACTTTGGGTATTCAGCTTCAGGTAGGCATTCATGCCCGGTTTCAGCAGTTCACCCTTGTTGGAGACCTGCAGGCGCACCTGCAGCGTACGGGTGGTTTGATCCACGCTCGGCAGAAGACGCCATTTTTCAACCGGGAAGGATTTATCCGGATAAGCCGGTACCGAAACAGTAAACTGCGAGGTATCTTTCAGCAGATAAGCAATGGATTCAGGGACCGCCGCGCCGATCCAGACCGGATCCATCCCCTGAATCTGCGCCACCACCTTATCTTTGGAAATATTCATTCCGGTGCGCAGGTCAAAGGCCGTGATCACCCCGTCAATGGGCGCCTTGATGGTAAACCGGGTCTGGATAGTGCGGGTCGCACGCAGCCGCTGAATGTCGTCATCCGGCATACCCGCCAGGCGCAGACGCTCCAGAACGCCTTTTATCTGCGTGGGCGTTCCGCCGGTGCCGGAAAGCAGGAGGAACTCGCTCTGCGCTTCGACCCAGTCCGGAATGGTGATATCAACCAGCGGCGTGCCTTTTTTCACCTTATCGCCAATCGTCAGCGGGTACACTTTCTCAACGAACCCTTCCGCACGCGCCTGCACAATGACAAACTGATAGTCGTTATAGCTGACGTTGGCCGGGATCGTCTGGGCATAATTCAGCGTTCCGCGCGTCACTTTTTGCGTTTTTAATCCCAGGTTCTGAACCTGGGTCGGATCGATACGGATACCGTCACTGTTTTTATCATTCTCATCGGCATATTTCGGCACCAGATCCATATCCATAAACGGTGATTTACCGGGCTTGTCGAATTTCACGTCAGGCTTCATCGGGTCATACCAGAAAAGGACCTTTCTTTCCGCAACGCTATTTTCTGTTTTTTCAGATGAATGAAGAGCCTGCCAGGCCGTCACCGATATCAGCCCTCCCGCAATAAGGCTGCCGACTATCACAGCAGCATATTTTATTTTTAATGAGGCCATGCCGTTTCTCGCTATTTAATGCTCTTGAGTAAAGAGAGATTGCCCTGCTGAACAAACGAGAAATTCACGTGGCTGCCGACTTTTAAGGCAGTAATACTCGCGTCGGCCTGCATAAAAGTAAAACGCATGGTCATCGCGGGCCAGCCAATTTCCGGGATGGCTTCGTGAGAAATCGTCACTTTTTTATTCGTGAGATCAATATCCTTCACAATGCCGCTCCCGGTGATGACCTGCTCTGAGGCACCTTCGCTGGCAGCGCTCATCTCCGCGTGCTGATGAACCTCAGCCTGAAGACCGGCAGAAAACATAATGATTGCACCAAATACGACGGCGTTAAGTGAATTGCGCATGTTTAATATCCTTTTTAATTAAATGAGGTTATTCGGCCCAACCGCCGCCCAGCGCGGTGAAGAGGTTAATTTCATTAACCTGCCGGGCATAAATAAGGTCGAGAATATTTTGCTGCGTGGAAAACAGCGACCGTTCCGCGTCTAATACTTCGATATAGCTCACCGCACCGCTGGTATATAATCCTCTGGCCCGCTGCAGGGTAATATTTAGCGAATCAAGATACCGTTCTTGCGCAGCAAGCTGCTGGTTGAGGCTGTCCCGCAGCGCGAGCGCGTCGGCAACCTGCCTGAAGGCGGACTGAATTTTTTGTTCGTAATTCACAACCGACTGCTGCTGGCGAATTTCGGCCAGCTTCAGGTTGGCCTTATTCCTGCCCGCATTAAAAATCGGAAGTTCAATTTTAGGAATGAAATTCCACATCCCACTGCCCGCGGTAAACAGGCTGGATAATTCCGTACTGCCTGTTGAAAGCCCGCTGGTCAGGGAAATTGACGGAAAAAAGGCGGCACGCGCGGCGCCGATATTCGCATCGGCCGCGTTAAGCTGATGCTCCGCCTCCATAATATCCGGGCGCTGCAGCAGTATCGCTGAAGAAAGATGGGGCGGGAGTTTTACCGGCGCAATATCGCGGGCGTTCATTCCGCTGTCGCCCGGCAATCCGCGATAGGTGCCGAGGAGCAGCTGCAGAGCATTGTTGGCCTGCGCCAGCTCCCCCTCTCGTTTGGCAATCTCTGCCTGCGTGCTTTCGATCTGTCCCCGGGCCTGTTCCAGCGCCAGCACGTTGGTGCTCCCCGTCGCCAGCTGGTGCTCAACGAACGCATAAGACTGCCGGTAATTTTTCAGCGTTTCCCGCGCGATGCACAGCTGTTTATACGCCAGCTGCTGGTTGAAATAGCTCTGCGACACGTTAGAGACAAGCAGAATATGCACCGCGCGACGGGCCTCTTCGCTGGCGAAATAGTTTTGTCGGTCGGCCTCGCTCAGGTTCTTCAGCTTGCCGAAAAAGTCGAGTTCATAGCTAAGCGCAAGACCGGCGTCGTACTGCCGTGAGGTCGGTTTGTCACTTTTTAGCCCGCCGCTGTACGTGATACCCGCAGAACCATTCAACTGCGGATAACGATCCGCCTCCGTCACGTTGAACTGCGCCCGGGCCTCTTCAATCTTCAGGGCGGCCATTTTGATATCGCGGTTGTTTTTCAGGGCTTCTGTAATCAATCCAGCTATCTGAGGGTCGACGAAGAAGTTGCGCCAGCCGGTGTCCTGATACCCGGCCGCCGTGGGCGTCAGGCCGTTGCGCGAGAGCGAAAACTGCCGGGGTACCGGTGATGCCGGGCGCGGGTATTCAGGCGCCAGCGAGACGCAGCCTGCCAGGATAAATACCGTAGTGATGCTGAGTCGTTTTAACAGGAACATAGCGGTTCAAATCAAGTCCAGAGGATTTTTAGGGTTACTCTACTGAACGCATTCTGTTTGACCGGTGACGGGATAATGACAATGTTGTCATTTATGGCGTAAGTCATTGTTAACGACCGCGGGCTCACTAGAATGTCATCAGCAGCCAGTCTGGGGAGCAAGATGAAAATACTGATCGTTGAAGACGAAATGAAAACCGGGGAATACCTCAGCAAGGGGCTGACGGAAGCGGGGTTTGTCGTGGACCATGCGGATAATGGCCTGACCGGGTACCACCTCGCCATGACCGCGGAATATGACCTGCTGATTCTGGATATTATGCTGCCCGACGTGAACGGCTGGGATATTGTCCGCATGCTTCGCTCTGCCGGTAAAGGGATGCCCATACTGCTTCTGACGGCTCTCGGTACGATAGAGCACCGGGTTAAAGGGCTTGAGCTGGGCGCGGATGATTATCTGATTAAGCCTTTCGCCTTTGCGGAACTGCTCGCCCGGGTCAGGACGCTGCTAAGACGCGGAAATACGGTGATCGCGGAAAGCCAGCTTCAGGCGGCTGACCTGACGGTTGACCTTGTGTCGAGGAAGGTCAGCCGGGCGGGCAATCGCATCCTGCTCACCAGCAAGGAGTTCAGCCTGCTGGAGTTTTTCATGCGTCATCAGGGCGAGGTGCTGCCCCGCTCCCTGATTGCTTCCCAGGTGTGGGATATGAACTTTGACAGCGACACGAACGCAATAGATGTGGCGGTAAAGCGCCTGCGCGCAAAGATCGATAACGATTTTGAACCCAAGCTGATCCAGACGGTACGCGGCGTAGGCTATATGCTGGAGGTGCCGGATGCCCGTTAAGCCCCTCCGACGCCCGTTCTCGCTTGCGCTGCGGCTGACCTTTTTTATCAGCCTCTCCACCATACTGGCCTTCTTCGCCTTTACCTGGTTTATGCTGCACTCCGTTGAGAAGCACTTTGCCGAGCAGGATATCAGCGACTTACAGCAGATTAGCAGCGCAATGCACCGCATCCTCCAGTCTCCGGCCGATCCCGACCAAAAGAAAATCAGCAAGCTCAAAGAGTCGGTCGCCAGCTACCGCAACGTGGCCGTCCTGCTTCTGGATCCGCAGGGCAATACCCTGTTCAGCTCGGCGCAAGGCGCGGCATTGCGCCCGGCGATGAACACAGCGAACTTTAGCGAACACCGTCAGGCACAGGATGTGTTTCTCTGGACGGTAGAAGACCCGGTCAACCCTATGCATGCCGGGTCCGACATGAAAATGGAAACGTACCGGATTATCGCCTCTTCAGGCAGGACAACGCTGCAGGGCAAAACCCAGGACTACGTCATGCTGATCGGGCTCTCGATTAATTTTCATCTCCACTACCTTGAGGCGCTGAAGAAGAATCTTTTTGCCATTGCCGCGGCAATCAGCCTGCTGATTGTGCTGGTGATTCGTATCGCGGTGCGTCAGGGACACTTGCCCCTGCGTAACGTCAGCACCGCCATTAAAAATATCACCTCCGAAAATCTGGATGCGCGACTGGAGCCGTCCCGCGTGCCCGTTGAGCTGGAACAGCTGGTGATCTCCTTCAACCATATGATTGGGAAAATTGAAGATGTCTTTACCCGACAGGCGAATTTTTCCGCCGACATCGCGCATGAAATCAGGACGCCCATCACCAACCTGGTGACGCAAACGGAAATCGCGTTAAGTCAGAACCGCTCCCAGAAAGAGCTGGAAGATGTCCTCTACTCCAGCCTCGAAGAGTACAACCGGATGACCCGCATGGTCAGCGACATGCTCTTCCTGGCGCAGGCGGATAATAATCAGCTCATCCCGGATCGGGTGATGTTTGATTTAAGCGCTGAGGTGATGAAAGTCTTCGATTTCTTCGAAGCCTGGGCGGAAGAACGCCACGTCTCGCTGAAATTTAACGGGATGCCCTGCCTGATAGAAGGCGATCCGCAGATGTTCAGAAGAGCAATCAATAATCTGCTCTCCAACGCCCTGCGCTATACGCCGGAAGGGAAAACGGTAACGGTCTCCATCAGAAAACGGGATAACGACGTTGAGCTGGTAACAGAAAACCCCGGCACGCCGATCCCACAGGCGCATCTGCCAAAGCTGTTTGACCGTTTTTATCGCGTCGATCCGTCCAGGCAGCGTAAGGGCGAAGGCAGCGGGATTGGGCTTGCCATCGTGAAGTCCATCGTCACCGCGCACCACGGAAAAGTCCGCGTGGAATCGGATGCGGTGTCGACGCGCTTCATCCTCACGGTGCCGGGGAAAGTGCTCTGAGCGTCAGCAAACCGCGCGGCACACTTCAAGGACCTTTTCCCTGAGCCAGCGATGCGCCGGATCCCGCTCCATGCGCGGATGCCACATCTGGGATACCATAATAGTGCGGGTCTTAAAGGGCAGTTCAAAGACGTGCACGCGCTCGGTCATCGCCTGATTGAGCAGGTACAACGCCGGTACCATAGCAATCAGGTCGGAGGCCAGCGCTACGGATAACGCCGTCGGGAATCCAGGCACCACGCTGGCGATCTTTCGTTTCATCCCCCGCTCCGCCAGCGCGTCGTCCACAGACCCGTGTAACGCCCCATCAGGCGACGCCACCACATGGCCCCAGCCAACATAATCGTCAAGGCTGACCTCAGGCTGTGAAGACAGCGGATGTCCCTTGCGCACCGCGCCA
Source organism: Enterobacter sp. CFEC122 (assembly GCF_052983755.1). Classification (NCBI taxonomy): domain Bacteria; kingdom Pseudomonadati; phylum Pseudomonadota; class Gammaproteobacteria; order Enterobacterales; family Enterobacteriaceae; genus Enterobacter; species Enterobacter sp. CFEC122. Next base: position 13,223 of record NZ_JBRIQR010000003.1, read on the forward strand.
ACAAACCGATCCTGAAAGAGCCTTTGCAGCCGTATTTCAGGCCCCATGTTGCTCTGCACGCCAATCTCCAGGTCGACAAGCCCCTCCCGTAAATAGCGCGACGTTTTTTCAGGTTTGGGAGCGAAGCGGATGCAGACCCCGGGCGCAACGCTCGCCACCACGGCTATGAGCATAGGTCCAAACGCCACGACAAAACCGTCGTTGGCCCGAATAGTGAACAGCCGTTCAAGGCTTTCCACCTTCAGCGTGTCGGTGGAGGGCTGCAGCACCGCCCTCGCCTCGTGCACGGCGCTTCTGGCGCGGTCCCGGGTGGCTTCGGCCCAGGGCGTCAGCACCATATGACGCCCGGCCCGCACCAGAATAGGATCGCCGGTCACCTCCCGCAGCCGGCTCAGGGTGCGACTCATGGCGGAGGTGCTCAGGTTTAAACGTCGCGCCGCGCCCGCCACGCTGGCTTCGGCCAGCAAAACGTCGAGCGCAACCAGAAGGTTAAAGTCAGGATCGGACACGATGGCTCCTCAGATAAGGCGTTATATGCAACGATTAAGTGCAAATGCTGCGTCTTCCGCCCTGTATAGCGCATGATTATAGTTTCGTCATCACTATTCTTATCCGGAGTAACGACGATGACGCTATTTACCAACCAGCCCGGCGATGAAGGTTTACCCGGGCATGAACGCGCCCGGGTCCTGGCCGCCGTCATGACCACCACGCTGATGGGCGTCTTTGACGGCACCATGATCAACATCGCGCTCCCCTCCATGGCTAGAGCGATGCAGGTCCCCGCGAACGTTGCGGTCTGGTTCGCTAACGGTTATCTGCTGTCAGCGGCGATGACGCTGGCTATTTTCGCCGCGCTGGCGGCCCGCGTGGGCTATCGCCCGGTCTTTCTGAGCGGGCTTGCCACCTTTACGCTCACCTCGCTCGGCTGCGCGCTGGCAACAACGCCGGAAATATTAACCGGGATGCGAATTCTGCAGGGCATCGGCGGGGCGGCGACCCTGAGTATTGCTCCGGCGATCCTGCGGTCCGTTTTTCCGGGCCGACTGCTGGGCCGCATTCTGGGGCTGCACGCCCTGCTTATCGCCTCCAGCACGGCGATCGCCCCGGTACTCGGCGGAACAATACTGGACGCACTGAGCTGGCAGTGGCTGTTCGCCATTAACCTCATTCCGGGCAGCATCGCCCTGCTGCTGGCGTGGCGGGCCTTGCCGCGGGAATCGGTTGCTGACAGACCGCCCTTTGATGCGCCGGGCGCCGTGCTCTCGGCCGTCCTGTTAGGTTCCGCGATCATGCTGGCCGACAGCCTTCAGCACGTGGCGCAACACATTAGTCTGCAGGCCGTCTTCTGGGGCGTTCTCGCGCTGGTTAGCGCCCTCGCCTTTACCTGGCGGATTCGGCGCGCGCAACATCCGTTACTGCCGCCGGTGATGTTCAGAAACGGGCGCTTCACCCTCGCCGCGCTGACCTCGCTGGCCTCGTTTGTCAGCCAGGGGATCACATTTGTCGCGCTGCCGTTCCTGTTTCAGAGCGTATACGGCTACAGCCCTGTAGTGTCCGCGCTGCTGTTCACCCCATGGCCGATTGGCATCGTGCTGATCGCGCCGCACGCGGGTCGCTGGGCGGATACGATCTCCGCGCCGCTCATCTCGACCCTCGGGCTGATGGTTTTTGTCGGCGGGCTGGTCCTGCTGGCCACGTTGCCGGACAATCCTTCCGCCTGGAATATCTGCCTGCGTAGCCTGGTCTGCGGGATGGGGTTTGGCTGCTTCCAGAGTCCCAATAACCGGGAAATGCTCGCTAACGTCGCGCGGGAACATGCCAGCTATGCCTCCGGCGTGTTGTCGATCGTCAGAACATTCGGCCAGTGTCTCGGCGCCGCCGTGGTGGGCGTTCTGCTGGGAGCGGCGGCAGGATGGGACCATCAACATGCTATCCAGGTTGCACTGTGGTTAGCCGTCATCGCCTCGATGGGTTCGGTGGTATTTAGCCTGAGCAGGCTGCGCACTGCGCGGTCTACAGGCAAGCGTTGCACAATGTAGACCGGGTAAGCGCAGCGCCACCCGGCAAGAAAGACGGCGCGTTTGTTTACTCCAGCGCCAGCAGCGCAAAGCTCGCCAGCCAGTGCCCGCCGCTGTAGTGGCTGCCAACCACATGCTCGACGCTGGCGGCCAGATGTTTCGTCACCGCCTCGCGCAATGCCGGTTGCGCCGGGTGGCTGGCAGGAAGCGCTTTCGCTATGTGCTTCATACACCACGCGCGGCTGAGGTTTAACCCGTCCAGATGGGCAATTTTCGGGTCGGTACGATCGCTCACTTCCGCCGGGTTCATCAGTGCCGTAACGGCGCCCACCTCCGGCAGAAACGCGTCAAACCAGGCCGGGAAGCCCTCCGACACCTTGCTCATCAGCAGTGCCTCCGTCAGCGCGCCGGAAATATACTCGTCTCCGCCGGGCTCATAATGAGCCGGATAGCGCGTGTCGGCGAGATAAAACCGCTCAGCCGCCGCCAGAATTGTCTGCTCAAGCGCCTTGTCGCCCACTGCGCGACCATAATCCAGCGCCAGCGCGAGGGCAAACGCGGTGTTGTAGTGCGTCCCGACGCGGATCGGATAGGTGAGCTTGCCGAGGTAATCCACCAGCCGGTTGCGAATGTCCTGGGTTAACGGCTCCAGCGTCTGGTACCAGCCTGCGGCCTGCGGCAGCGACGACTGTTTCAGCTCCTGGGCCAGCGCCAGCAGCCAGCCGTAGCCATACGGCCGCTCAAACGAGGCGCGGAACGGCGCGGTAAAATAGGCCAGCTCCTTCGCCACGTTCTCTTCGGTCAGGTGCTCGTCAAAAAGCGCGACGATCGCGTCCCGGCACGGTAATTCTGGATAGAGGCGCACGCAGCGCAGCAGCAGCCAGTAGCCGTGCACCGCCGAGTGCCAGTCAAAACAGCCGTAGAAAATGGGATGCAGCTCGCGCGGCGGCAGCACGTCACCATCATCATTCAGCAGGTGCATGATGTGGTTCGGGTATTCCTGGCGCAAATAGGTCAAAGGCATGCGGGCAAACGCGTCGGCCTGATGTTGCGTTAATTCCATGACAGCTCCTTAGCGAAACACGAGAAAGTACATTAAGAACACGTTCACCACCAGCAGGGTTAACGCGGTCGGGATCTGGATCTTGATCACCTGATATTTGTCTTTCAGCTCCAGCAGCGCGGCGGGAACGATATTGAAGTTCGCGGCCATCGGCGTCATCAGCGTGCCGCAGTAGCCTGCGTACATGCCAATTGCCAGCAGCGGCGCCGGGTTGCCGTGATGCACGTTGATCAGAAACGGCAAGGCGATCCCCGCGCTAAGCACCGGGAAGGCCGCAAACGCATTCCCCATAATCATGGTAAACAGCGCCATCCCCACGCAGTAAATAACCACCAGCATGAAGCGGTTATCCGGGTTCACAAACAGGCTCACCACCTTCTGCACCGAGTCACCCGTGTTGGCCACCACGAACACGCCGCCGAGCATGGCCAGCATCTGCGGCAGGATCACCGCCCAGCCGATGGTATCGACAAGACGACGGGACTGACGAACGGCATGGAGCGGCGTGCCTTTGGTCAGCCACCAGCCGGTGAGGATCGCCGCGACGCAGGCCACGCACAGCGCCGCCAGGGTGAGCTGTTTCTGATCGAGCAGAAACACGCCGCCGACCGAAACGCCCTTCAGGAATAACGTGCCCAGCACCGTCACCACCGGGATCATCAGCGCCGGCAGGAACAGCCAGTTTTTAAGCCGATTTGACGATGCGACGCGCTCCTCCTCGGTGGACATTTTATAGTGCCCTTTCCCGACGAGGCCAAACCCCGCCAGCAGCGCGATAACGATAACGCCGCCGCCGATAATCCGGTAAGCCAGCGATTTACCCAGCTCCTGGACCATCAGATCGCCAAACAGGAAGATCCCGCCAAACAAGAACCAGAACAGCGCGGTAGTAAAGCGCTTCGGGTTGGCGCGATCGCGCAGAGTCATGACAACCAGCAGCATTACGACAAAGCCAATCAGGTAGTACACGCGGTTAATGGTGATAAGCGTCATCATTGCGCGGCCTCCTGCGTACCCTGCTCTGCCCGCCAGGCCATCACGTCGCGACGGATGCTCGCATCGAGGCGCAGCAGGCGCGTCATATGAATAATCAATGCCGCAATGGCGGTGGGAATGGCCCACAGGCCGATATGCAGCGGTTCAATGCCCGGAATACCGTTCTCTTTCAGGAACGCGTCGATCAGCAGCACCGCCCCGAAGGCAATAAAGATATCTTCCCCAAAGAAAACCGCGATGTTGTCGCACGCGGCGGCGTGGGCTTTGATTTTGTCGCGAATATGCTGCGGCAGTTCGCCGTATTCGTTCAGCGCCGCCCCTTCGGCCATCGGTGCCAGCAGCGGGCGCACCGTCTGGGCATGGCCGCCCAGCGACATCAGTCCCAGCGCGGCGGTGCCTTCACGGGCGACAAAGTAAAGCATCAGAATACGCGCCGAGGTGGCGCTGGCGATCTTCGCCACCCAGGCCTGGGCGCGCTCCTTAAGCCCGTAATATTCCAGCAGACCAATCACGGGCAGGATCAGGATGAAGGTGGCCAGCGATCGGCTATTGACGAACTTCTCGCCAAAGGTCTCCAGCAGCATCCCGAAATCCATGCCGACCAGCAGACCCGTCGCCAGCCCCGCCACCACGACCACCAGCAGCGGGTTGAAGCGCAGTGCAAAACCAATAACCACGATCGGTATCCCGATCAGCGGCAGCAGCGTAGTACCGTCCATAACTTTTACCCTATCGAAAGTGAGCGTTGCGCGCCGACGGCTATTTTTTTAATTTGCGGCGAGCGATGTTGTGTTTTGTTGGCAGGCTTCGCAAAACCTGCGCTAAAAAGCTATATCTGAACCTCAAAAACATGTAAACAAATTATCAATAAAATGTTCTTATTTTATCGATGAGTTTACATTTCTGGCTAAGGAACGTTATGACCTCAGAAAAGAGTGCTTCACCCGATCGTGACGATATCAACGAGGGCCGGATCGTCTCTTCCCGCCATCTGGTATCCGAGCGCTGCGCGGAGTTATCAGAGCTGGAATATGCGCTGATCATGACCGGCAACGCGTTTAACAAATGGATGGTGCGCTGCATGACGGCAGCCGGCGAGCCCGATATGGGCGCCTTTGACGTTTCGCTGCTGCATCACGTGAACCACCGCGACCGCAAGAAAAAGCTGGCCGATATCTGCTTCGTCCTCAACGTGGAAGACACCCACGTGGTGACCTATGCGCTGAAAAAGCTGGTCAAAGCAGGCTACGTGACGAGCGAGAAAGCGGGGAAAGAGCTCTTTTTCTCTACCACCGAGGAAGGGAAAGCGCTGTGCATGAAATACCGGGACGTGCGGGAGGCGTGTCTGATTGCGATCCACGCGGAGAGCGGCATTGCCGGGAAGTCGATTGGCGAGACCGCGCAGCTGTTACGCACGATCTCCTCCCTGTATGACACCGCCGCTCGGGCGGCGGCGTCACTGTAACTAAGGACGGCGGAACAGCGTAATGCTGCGTCCGGCCAGCGCGTACTCTACGGTTTCGGTGATCGCTGTCCCGGTGGTGGCATTATCCGCCGTAGACAGCTCCAGCACCCACCCCCCTTCGCCAAACTGCGGGATCTGGAACGGCACGGTGCCTTCAAACGGATTGAACAGCATCAGCACGTCGTGCCAGATGCCGTCCTCCTGCTGAAGATCCGGCCTGCTGATGGAGACCCCGAGCGTTGAGCCTTCATCCCACTGCTCGGCCTGCTGCGGACCGCCTCCGGCATTGAACCAGCGGATCTCCAGCCCGTCACGCCAGCTTTCACGGCGCAGCAGCGGCTGTTGCGCGCGAAGGGCAATGAGACGACGGGTAAACTCGCGCAGCGCGGCGTCGTTTTCGGAGAGCCCCTTCCAGTCGATCCACGAGATCTCACTGTCCTGGCAGTAGCCGTTGTTGTTTCCCTTCTGCGTGCGGCCAAACTCGTCCCCCGCCAGCAGCATCGGCGTGCCGTGGGAGAACAGCAGCGTGGTGAGGAAATTACGTTTCTGCCGTTCGCGGGTAGCAATAATATCCGGGTTCTCGGTTGGCCCTTCCTCGCCGTAGTTGTACGAGCGGTTATCGTTATGCCCGTCGTTATTGTCCTCGCCGTTGTCGGCGTTGTGCTTCTCGTTGTACGACACTAGGTCATTCAGCGTAAAGCCGTCGTGGGCGGTGATAAAGTTGACGCTGGCCCACGGGCGACGCCCACGCAGATCGTACAGATCGCCGGAACCGAGCAGCCGCGCGGCAAAGTCCGTGGAGACGTTATCCCCCTTCCAGTACTCGCGTACGGTGTCGCGGTATTTGTCGTTCCACTCCCCCCAGCCCGGCGGGAATCCGCCCACCTGATAGCCGCCGGGGCCGATATCCCAGGGTTCACCAATCAGCTTCAGTCGGGATAAGACCGGATCCTGGGTCATGGCGTCGAAGAAACCGCCGCGCGGGTCAAATCCTTCGGGCTCGCGGCCCAGGATTGTGCCGAGGTCGAAACGAAAACCGTCTATGTGCATTGATTCCGCCCAGTAGCGCAGGGAATCCATCACCATCTGCAACACGCGCGGGTGTGAGGTATTCACTGTATTCCCGGTACCGGTGTCGTTGATGTAGTACCGGTGCTGGTCGGGCAGCGTGCGGTAATAGCTGTAGTTGTCAATCCCCTTAAACGAGAGCGTCGGGCCAAGCTCGTTCCCTTCCGCCGTGTGGTTGTACACCACGTCCAGAATGACCTCGATGCCCGCGTCATGATAGGCGCGCACCATATCGCGAAAGCCATGGATCCCCGCCGGGCCGTAGTAGCGCGACGCCGGAGCAAAAAAGCCCAGCGTGTTATAGCCCCAGAAGTTCTTCAGGCCGCGGTCGAGCAGGTGCTGGTCGTCCGGGAACCAGTGAACCGGCAGCAGCTCCACCGAGGTAATGCCCAGGCTTTTGATGTAGTCGACCGAGGCTTTGTGCCCCATCCCCTCAAACGTCCCGCGCAGCTCGGGCGGAATGGCCGGGTTCATCTGGGTAAAGCCTTTCACGTGGCTCTCATAGACAACGGTATGCGGCCAGGGGACGTTCGGCCGGTTGTTGTCCTGCCAGTCAAAGGCGTTCGGGTCGATAACCCGGCATTTCGGCGTAAACGGAGCGCTGTCGCGGGTATCAAAGCTCAAATCCAGCTCGTCATGCCCCAGCGCATAGCCGAAATGGGCGTCGTTCCAGTCGATGTCACCCACCAGTTCGCGAGCGTAAGGGTCGATGAGCAGCTTATGCGGGTTAAAGCGATGACCATTTTCCGGGTCGTAGGGGCCGTAGACGCGATAGCCGTACAGCGCGCCCGGCTTCAGGTCAGGCACATAGCCGTGCCAGATCTCATGGGTATACTCCGGCAGCTCCAGCCGGGCGATTTCCGTTTTCCCGGACGGGTCAAACAGACAGAGCTCCACTCGTTCAGCGTGCGCGGAGAACAGCGCGAAGTTAACGCCCTTCCCGTCATAATTCGCCCCCAACTGCTGGCCATGACCGGCCCGAATTTCAAACGTTGTATCCTTTGCCATTTTCGTTCTCCACGATTATTCGCAGGTAAGCAGAACCAGTACACATCCCTTTTCTGACGTTAAATCCAGCTTCTTTTGCAGAATGCGGCTCTCACCGCTGAACAGATCCCGATAGCGCTTCCCGGCCAGTTCGTCGGGTATCGCCACCGTGGTATTGACCCACAGCTGATGATTATCGGTGATGCCAAAAACCAGACGCGGCACGGCGACAATCAGCGCCTCCTCGTCCTTAACGCGCGCATAAACAATCAGGTTCTCTTCCCGCTCGCCGGTGACCTTAAGCGGCAGCCAGTCGCCGTAGCGGAAAAGCGCGTCGTAGTGCGGTCGAAGCCGCAGCAGCGTGGCGGTAACAAACTGTTTGACCCGTCCGTCCCGCCAGCATGCCGGGTTGTCAAACACCCCGGCATCCGCCGCGCTGAGGCTCTGCACCAGGGCCGGAAAGTCCGGCTCGCGTCGGTTATCCGGGTCGACCAGGCTGAAGTTAAGCGCCTCGCTGCCCTGATAGATATCCGGCACGCCGGGCGCCGTCAGCTTGATCGCCGTCTGGCTGAGGCTGTTCATCAGCCCGGCGCGAATAAAGGGCTGCATCGCCTCGCTGAAATCGTGCAGGAAGAGGCTGTTGTCCGGTGAAAGCAGGTGCCGCGCGTAGCTCAACACCACGCTCTCGTAACTCTCGTTGCTGTCGATCCAGTCGGTGCGCTGCTTCGCCTCGCGCAGCGCTTTTTCGAGGAAGCCGAGGAACCGCGTTTCGAGTGCTTTAAGCCCTTCAGCGTCATCCGCTGACAGTGTGGCGGGCCAGACGCCTGCCAGCGCCTGGTAGATCATCCACGTATCGGCGGCGTTCGGCGCGGTACCGTCATTGAGAAAACGCACCTGGGTCTGGTTCATCTGCCGCCAGCGGGCCAGATTTTCCCCCCAGCGTTCCGGGGCTTCCGTGAGGGTGTAAAGGCGCGCCCGGGCATCTTCCCCGCGCTTGGTATCGTGCGTGGAGGTGCCCAGCAGCGCGTCGGGCTGACGGGCCAGACGAATGCGCATCTCCTGGTGGAAGCGGGATAAGGAAAACGCGCGCGGCGTCGGGTCGGCCCCCACTTCATTGAGCGCAAGCTCAAGGTTGTGGCGAAAGAACAGCGTGTCTTCAACGGACTTCGCCATCAGCGGCCCGGTGAGCTGCTGAAAGCGGGTCCTGAACAGCGCGGCGCTCTCGCGGCAATCTTCCGGCAAATCGCCGGTAAGAATGCGCACAATCAGGCTGAGCGCGGCTTCAGACGTCTCCACGCTGGCAACCACGCGGTTGAGCAGCGCCACGTCCGGCGGGGTTAATCCCTCGCGAGTGCCGTAGGTGCGGTAGACCGGAAACGCAATAAGCAACTCGCGCAGCGCGTGGCGGATATCCTCGCGCGGCAGCGCAACCTCATTGCGGCGGGCCAGATCCTCAGCAAGGTTTAGCAGCGTGGTGAATTCACCCTCAAAATTACGATCGGTCATCAGGCCTTTAGCATCGCGCAGCTCCGCGTGGCGATCGACCGTCACGCCGAGCGTTTCGTCGTGGATTGTCTCCAGGCGCGAGAGGTTATCGTCGTCGACCAGCACCTCCGCCAGCGAGGCGATAAACTCGTAGCCGGTGGTGCCGGATACCGGCCAGTCAGCGGGGAGCTGTTCCCCTTTGGCGAGAATCTTTTCGACCGTGATGTAGCAGTCGGGCCCGGCGGCCTGCCGCAGGCGCTGCAGATAGCCCAGCGGATCCGCCAGGCCGTCGACATGGTCAATGCGCAGGCCGTCCACCACGCCAGCGTGGACCAGCTCAAGGATCAGCCGGTGCGTATCGTCGAAGACCGCATCATCCTCAACCCGGACGCCGACCAGCCCGGTGATCTCAAAGAAGCGCCGCCATGAGAGCTGCTTCGGCGCCTCCCGCCAGGACATCAGCCGCCAGCTTTGCGCCTCGTGCAGCTCGGCAATGCTCTTCTCCTCGCTGTACGTGCCCGGGTTGAGCGGATACTCGGCGTCGTAGTAAACCAGCGCGGCCTTTTCCGTGACAGGGTCACGTTTTAGCGTGATGGCACCCTTCTCCAGCTCCGCCTCAAAGGTATCGCCAAGAAACGGCAGCGTCAGCGGCCTCGACCCGTCGATATCAAAATAGCGGAAATAGCGGCTTTGCTGGCCATATTCAATCACGTCCCGCCACCAGAGGTTTTCCAGCGAGGTGGACATATGGTTCGGGACAATGTCCAGAATCAGCCCCATGCCGGCCTGCTTAAGCGCCGCGGCCATGCGGTCAAAGCCTTCTCGTCCGCCAATCGCGGGGTCGATTTCATTCGGGTTGGTCACGTCATAGCCGTGGGTAGACCCCGTCGTGGCAGTGAACACGGGCGACGCGTAAAGGTGGCTGATGCCGAGGTCCTTCATATACGGCACCAGCGCCACAACGCGGTCGAAGGTCATGCCGTTACGAAACTGAATACGGTACGTGGCGGAAGGGATCATAACGATGCTTCTCCATCAGCAAAGCGAACGACAATACCGTTCGGGGGTAAAACGTCGTTGACCTCCGGCCAGGCGAAGCGCGTCTCCCCCGCGAGCGCGGGCAGGTCGACGGGCTTCGTTCCAATATTCAGCGCCAGAGAAAGCGTGCCTGACGGGAAGCGCCAGCTCACCGCCACCATGCCGGGCGCGGTCATGAGCACATGGCCCTCAACGGCACCGCCCGGATGCAGAAGCGGAACGATATAGCGATGGCGCAGCGTCAACAGATGGCGCGTATAGCGCAGCCACGTTTTGCCCTCGTCGGTGGCGATTTTGTTCCAGTCGAGCTTTGAGCGGATAAACGTGTTCACGTCGTTCGGGTCCGGGACGGTTTCATCGTGCCCGGCATGGCCGGTAAACTCTTTCGCGCGCCCTTCCCGCACCGCCTTTGCCAGTTCGCCGTGAAAGTCGGTGAAGAACAGGAACGGATGCGTTTCACCAAACTCCTCGCCCATAAACAGCAGCGGGATATGGGGGGAAAGCAGCAGCGCGGCAAGCAGCACCCTCGTTTTATCAGCCCCCGCGAGGGAGATAAGCCGCTCGCCCTGGGCGCGATTGCCGGTCTGATCGTGGTTTTGGATGAAATCGACGAAGAACTGCGGCGGCTGCGTACGGCACTCCACGCCGCGGGATTCGCCGGTTTGCAACGAAATCTCGCCCTGGTAGACAAAGCCTTCCGCCAGCGCTCGGGCGAACTTTTTCTCCGGCTCAAAGGCAAAGTCCTGGTAGTAGGCGTGTGTCTCACCGGTGGCAAACACGTGGGCAGCGTTGTGAAAATCATCGTTCCATTCGCCGGTGAACAGCGGCGCGTTGCCCTGTTCATCGCGCGGATGCAGAAAAATCACGTTGCGGCTGTCTTCCGTGGTCAGGTGAACGTGCCGGTGTGGGATCGCCTCGCGAATTTTTGCGGCAATCTCCTCGAGAATGTGCGTGTCCGAGCCGTCTTTAATCTGGTCGATGGCATCAAAGCGCAAGCCGTCCAGACGGTACTCCGTCAGCCAGTAGAGCGGTGCGTCGGTGATGTACTGCCTCACCGGCTCGCGCTCGTAGGCGATGCCGTTGCCCCACGGCGTCATTCGATGCTCATCAATAAACGCGGGCGACAGCAGAGGCAGATAGTTCCCCTCCGGGCCGAAGTGGTTGAGGACAATATCCAGCACCACGGAAAGCCCCAGCCCGTGCGCGGCGTCGATAAACGCGTGGAAATCCTCCGGCGTGCCGTACGCAGAGTGCGGGGCATACAGCAGCACCCCGTCGTACCCCCAGCCGCGGGAACCGCCAAACTGGGAGACGGGCATGACTTCAAGCTGGGTAATCCCCAGCTCCGCCAGATACGGCAGCTTGTCGATCGCCGCCCGGAAGGTGCCCTCCGGGGTAAACGTGCCGATGTGCAGTTCGTAAATGATCGTCTCTTCCCACGGCCGCCCTGCCCAGTCGCGGTTGACCGGCTGGTAACGTCGGGGATCGATCGCTACGGAGGGGCCGTTAACGTCACCCTTTTGCGCCCGCGAGGCGGGATCGGGCACCGCCGTGCCGTCCTGAAGAACAAACTGATATTCTGCACCGTGCCTGACTCCGGGGACGTCCGCCTGAAACCAGCCGTCGCCGGTTGCCGTCATCGGCACCTCGGTGGCGGCAAGACGTAGCGTAAGTTCTTTCTGTCCTTCTGCCCAGACGCGAAAACGTACAACGTCATCGGAAATAAACTCAGCACCCCACTGCTTTTGAAATGTCCTGAATTCCATTCATTGTCCTCGAATGACCCACATTTTACTCGGAACGAAGTACAAGCTTAGTTCAGGATTAAAAGTGCGTGAGCTCAGCGGATTTAACCGCTTCGTCTATTCTTTATGAAATAACTCACTAACGGGAATACTATGCAGATTCGAGGTGATGCTACCAACTTGCTGATTTAGTGTATAATGGTGTTTTTGAGGTGCTCCCGTGGCTTCAGTCTCCGTCTGCTGTCCCTCCTGTTCCGCTACTGAAGGCGTGATGCGTAATGGCAAAAGTACTGCCGGGCATCAACGTTATCTCTGCTCTCACTGCCGTAAAACATGGCAGCTCACCTTCACTTATGCCGCTTCTCAGCCCGGTACACACCAGAAAATCATTGATATGGCTATGAACGGCGTCGGTTGCCGTGCCACCGCACGACTAATGGGCGTGGGCCTCAACACCATTTTGCGCCATTTAAAAAACTCAGGCCGCAGTCAGTAACCTCCCGGATACAGCCGGGCAGTGATGTCATTGTCTGTGCGGAGATGGACGAGCAATGGGGCTACGTCGGTGCAAAATCACGTCAGCGCTGGCTGTTTTACGCGTATGACAGGATACGCAGGGCGGTGGTAGCCCACGTTTTCGGTGAACGCACTATGGCCACACTGGAGCGTCTTCTGAGCCTGCTGTCAGTTTTTGACGTGGTGGTATGGATGACGGACGGCTGGCCGATGTATGAGTCACGTCTGAAGGGAAAACTGCACGTCATCAGTAAGCGTTACACGCAGCGAATTGAGCGACACAACCTGAATCTGAGACAGCATCTGGCAAGGCTGGGCAGGAAGTCCCTGTCGTTCTCAAAATCGGTGGAGCTGCATGACAAAGTCATCGGGCACTATCTGAACATAAAACACTATCAGTAAATTGGAGTCATTACCAGATTCGAAAAGGACTCAATACCGACTTTGCACGCCTTGAATGCTGTGACTTTTCTTTCACCATTAGCCACATTGCCCGGGAGCCGTTTATCCACTGTGATTTGCATATTGAAGCCGTGGCAGAGCCGTGGATAAAAACCTACGAACTCGACATTCAAACGCTTGAAAATCACTGCGTTAATCCGGACGCCATATTTCTTGTCGCGGAAACGGACGACGGTGAAATAGCCGGATTTATTACCGCGTCAGTCGGCTGGAATAAATTTATTTCAGTGGATTATATTGCCGTTGAGCGCACCAAACGCAGAACCGGCGCCGCGCATAAATTAATGGCCGCCGCGCACGTGTGGGCCCGCAGCGTAAACGCGCCGGGATTACGGCTTGAAACACAAAATGTGAACGTCTCTGCCTGCCTGTTTTACCGTCACTATGGATTTACCCTGGGCGGATACGATCGTTATCTCTACAACGCCCTACCGGAAAAAGACGAGGTCGCTCTGTTCTGGTATTACATGCTGGTCTTGCGGAAACACATTGCCACATCACGGTCATATTTCTGTCACTGAATTTCATTACGCTTTCGGGATTTTAACCACGGTGTTGAGGAAAGAAGTGTGAATTCAATGGCTAAGGCATTACTGCTGGCATTACCGGTTTTGAGTGCAACGGCAGCGGCGACGGCCGCGGAGCACGACCTGTGTGAACCGAAAGCGTACGAAATGGCGCTGCGCTATCAGCAGAAATCGGCAGAGATTATGGCCCTTCAGCTGCAAACCTATCGGTTTGCCACCGAGCGTTTCAACGAAAAGTTAAAGGATCTGAAAACGCCCGAAAATTACGCCGTGGTAATGGACCTGGATGAAACGGTACTGGATAACACCCCTCTGCTGGTGCGCGACATGGAGCAGTGTCACGACTATACGAAATGGGACACCTGGAGCGACTGGGAGAAACAGGGAAAACCCGGCTTAATTCCGGGGGCGAAAGCGTTTCTTGACCACGTGAATCAAAGCAAGGTCCGCATCTACTATGTCTCGGATCGTATGCAGGAAAACAAAGCCGACACGCTGAAGACGTTAAACGCTCTCGGCCTGCCGCAGGTATCTGACGAAAGCGTGCTGCTGGATACGGTCAGCAAGGAAGAGCGCCGTCAGAGCATCCTCAAAAAGCAGCAGATCGTGATGCTGTTCGGTGACAGCCTGCCGGATTTCGCCGTGCAGTTTAAAAACAAAAAGCCGAGCGAGCAGCAGCGTGAACTGGTTGAGGCCAGCGCGGAACACTTCGGCAACGACTGGATTGTGCTGCCTAATGCCGCTTATGGCTCATGGTCCAAAGCCACGCCGGACAGCTGGAACGCGCCGCTGAAAAAATAATGTCTTACGGGCCGGGAAAGCTATCGCGCGCCTTCCCGGCCCTTCGGTTTCCTATCCATCCCGTTTATAGGTCCTATCATTTCTGAGCAGGTTCTTATAATTTTACGGAGCAGTAAGATGAGCACTTTCAAAGGAGACTCGTATGCTTACCGTGAAAAAACTTGCTCTTTCCACGCTGATTTCCAGTTCACTGCTTTTCTACCCTGCGCTCCAGGCCTCTGCAGAAACGCCGCAGCACGTCGTTAAACAACCGGCGGGCGGTTACAGCGTGCAGGTCGGCGACGTGCTTGTCACCTCGTTTACCGACGGGACCGTCGCGCAAGATCTGCACAAGCTGCTGCGCCGGACAACGCCGCAAAATATTGATGCGCTGCTCGCAAAAAATTTCCAGACCAACCCGGCTGAGGTCTCCATCAACGCGTTTCTGATTGCGATACCCGGACATAAAATCCTGGTGGATACCGGCTCGGGCCAGCTCTTTGGTCCTGATACCGGCGGACGTCTGGTTGAGAGCCTCGCCACGCAGGGAATAAAACCCGAGGACATCACTGAAGTCCTGCTGACCCACGCCCACTCCGATCATGCGGGTGGCCTGGTGAAAGACGGCAAGGTAGTGTTCAGCAACGCGCGCGTTTTCGTTGGCAAACCGGACATCGACTTTTTCTTTAACGACGACAATCAGAAGAAAACCGGCTACGGCAAGAACTACTTCGACGTCGCGCAGAAGACCTTAAAGCCCTACCTTGACGCGGGGAAAGTGGTGCCGTTTAGCGGCACATCTGAGATTCTTCCGGGGCTTACCGGCACGGTTCATCCCGGACACACGCCGGGTTCAGCCTTCTACACCCTGACAAGCAAAGGCGAGAAGATCACCTTTGTCGGCGACATCATTCACGCCGCGGCGGTCCAGTTCCCGCAGCCTGCGGTGACCATCACCTACGATGAAGATGAGAACAAAGCGGCAAGCGTACGCGAGCATGCGTTCGCTGACTTTGTGAAAAATAAGGACCTCATTGCCGCGCCCCATCTGCCTTTCCCGGGCATCGGCTATGTGACGAAAGGCGGGAAAGGCGGCTATGCCTGGGTCCCTGTGACCTATACCAACCGGGACGCCAGCAGCGCGAAATAAGATGACGCGGATATCTGACATGGACATAGACCTGCTCCTGACGCTGGACGCCCTGCTTCAGGACAGGAACATCACCCATGCGGCCGCGCGGCTGGGCATCAGCCAGCCCGCGTTGTCCGCTCGTCTCGCGCGTCTGCGCACGCTGTTTGGCGAACCGCTGTTCATTCCCTCCCCGCATGGACGCGGGGTATTGCCCACGCCGCGCGCGGAAGCGCTCAGGCCGCAGGTGACAGGCGTGCTGCGCGGCATCAGCGCGATGTTTGCGCCCACCGCGTTTGACGCGCAAACCAGCAGCCGGACATTTGTCATCGCGCTGCATGAAAACCCGGCGCTGATGCTCGGCACCGCGCTGCTTAACCAGGTGGGTGCCGATGCTCCCGGTATTCGCCTGCGCTTCGCCCTGCCCGAGATGGCCGAACTGCCGCAGCAGCTGGAGAACGGCGATGTGGATCTCTACATCGGCGTAAGCGCGGGCGCCCATGACGGATGGGTGAGGCGCAAACTTCTCGACGACACGTTTGCCACCGCCCAGCGAAAAGGCCATCCGCGCGGAACGGGTGCGTTAGATCTGGAGATCTACTGCGCGCTTTCCCATCTGGTGGTGTCGTCGGCGGGCGATCCGTTTACCGGATTTGTCGACCAAACCCTCGCCGGGCTGTGCTATCAGCGACACGTTGCCATGTCCACCCAGAGCTACGCTATGGCGCCTGCGCTGGTTGCCGGTACCGACCTGGTGTGCACCCTGCCGGAACGGATGCTGAAGCAGTTTGCCAGCACGCTGGATCTCTTTGCACCACCGCTGCCGCTCCAGCCCATTACCATCAACATGTACTGGCACCCGAAAAACAGCCAGGATCCGGCGAACGCCTGGCTGCGCGAGCAGCTCCTGCGGGCAGCAGGACGTCAGGTGTGATCGAGCGTAACCAGAAACTTTTTTAGCACTTCTGAACGAATAATCCGGTGGCAAACCAGGGTGAGTTCGCTCTCCCGCAGCCGGTCAAGGATGTCCACGTAGACGACGTTCTCGACGCTCACCGCCTTTGCCGACGCGGGCAGCAGCGCCAGCCCAAACCCTGCCGAAACCAGGCTGATGACCGTGGGCACGTCGGTCGCGTTTTGCACCACGTCCGGCTGAAAGCCCGCCCCGCTGCAGGCGTCATAGAAGTACTGCTCCAGCCCCATTCCCTCCGGGTCGCGCAGGGAGATCCATTTTTCGTCTTTCACCGACGAAAGCGTCAGCGCGGCGGACCCGGCCAGCGGATGCTGACGATACAGCGCCAGCACCGTTTTCTCCGAGGCGAACGGGCGGCTTTGCAGATCGTCCGGCAGCGACGGCAGCGGCGCGCGGATGATGGCCACATCCAGCTGGTTGCTCTGCACGGCGGCGTAGAGCGTCTGCACGTTTCCCGTCATCAGCGACATGGTAATGGCGGGCCAGCGGCTGTGCATCTGGCGCAGCGCGGCGGGCAGCCTGCCGTCAAACATCGCGCTCGACACGCACCCGAGGTTTAACACACCCTGCTCGCCCCGTGCCGTTTGTCTGGCGTCCAGCACCGCCTGTTCGGTCAGCGAGATGGCAAGCCGGGCTTTCACGAGAAATGCTTCGCCCGCGGGCGTCAGGGTCAAGCGGCGGTTCGCCCGGCTGAAAAGCGTGACGCCTAAACGTTCTTCCAGGGCCTTTATCTGCTGGCTCAGCGCCGGCTGCGCCATGTTCAGACGCTCGGCGGCCCGGTGCATATGGAGCTCTTCGGCCACGACGATGAAGTGGCGCATCTGGCGAAACTGCACGAGACGACCTCCTGAATTGATATTAATTTACTTATCAATTTAACAGTAATGATGCAATTGATGCTATTGGTCATTGCCATAAAAATGGAGGTATTCAACCGAGGGAGGAAAATATGGAAAACCAGATTAACGATCTCCGCAGCGCCATCGCCTTACTGCAGCGCCACGAAGGGCAGTACATTGAAACCGATCGTCCGGTCGATCCCAATGCGGAGCTGGCGGGCATCTACCGCCATATTGGCGCAGGCGGCACGGTCAAACGTCCGACCCGCACGGGCCCGGCGATGATGTTCAACAGCGTGAAGGGCTATCCGCACTCCCGCATCCTGGTGGGCATGCACGCCAGCCGCGAGCGCGCGGCGCTGCTGTTGGGCTGCGAGCCCTCTGAACTGGCAAAGCACGTCGGCCAGGCAGTCAAAAAGCCGGTTGCGCCGGTTGTCGTCCCGGCCTCGCAGGCCCCCTGTCAGGAGCAGGTCTTTTACGCTGACGATCCTGACTTCGACCTGCGCAAGCTGCTGCCGGCCCCGACCAACACGCCGATTGATGCGGGTCCGTTCTTCTGTCTGGGGCTGGTGCTGGCAAGCGATCCGGAAGACAGCTCGCTGACGGATGTCACCATCCACCGCCTCTGCGTTCAGGAGCGCGACGAGCTTTCCATGTTCCTTGCCGCCGGGCGCCATATCGAAGTCTTCCGCAAAAAGGCGGAGGATGCCGGAAAACCGCTGCCGGTGACGATCAACATGGGTCTCGACCCCGCCATCTACATCGGCGCGTGCTTTGAGGCCCCTACCACGCCGTTTGGCTACAACGAGCTGGGCGTCGCCGGGGCGCTGCGCCAGCAGCCGGTTGAGCTGGTGCAGGGCGTAGCGGTCAAAGAGAAAGCCATCGCGCGGGCGGAGATCATCATCGAAGGTGAACTGCTGCCGGGCGTGCGCGTGAGAGAGGATCAGCACACCAACACCGGCCACGCGATGCCGGAGTTCCCGGGCTACTGCGGCGAGGCGAACCCCTCCCTGCCTGTGATCAAAGTGAAAGCCGTGACCATGCGAAACCACGCGATCCTGCAGACGCTGGTGGGACCAGGGGAAGAACATACCACGCTGGCCGGACTGCCGACCGAGGCCAGCATCCGCAATGCCGTAGAGGAGGCTATTCCGGGCTTCCTGCAAAACGTCTATGCCCATACCGCGGGCGGCGGCAAGTTCCTCGGGATATTGCAGGTGAAAAAACGCCAGCCGTCAGACGAAGGACGTCAGGGCCAGGCGGCGCTTATCGCCTTAGCCACCTATTCGGAGCTGAAGAACATTATTCTGGTCGACGAGGACGTGGATATTTTCGACAGCGACGACATCCTGTGGGCGATGACGACGCGCATGCAGGGCGATGTGAGCATCACCAATATTCCGGGGATCCGCGGCCACCAGCTGGATCCGTCCCAGTCGCCGGATTACAGCACCTCGATTCGCGGCAACGGCATTTCCTGCAAGACGATCTTCGACTGCACGGTGCCGTGGGCGCTGAAGGATCGCTTCGAACGGGCGCCGTTTATGGAGGTTGACCCACGCCCGTGGGCGCCAGAGCTGTTTGCTGACAACACGAAATAGAAACAGCACGCGTATGGCCCGCAGGTCATACGCTGATTTTCTTTTCAAGCGTGGCAATATTTTCACCCGCCGCTCGCTCCACCGAGAAACGATCGACGCTCAGCAAAATGAGCATCAGCCCCCTGCCGCTCTCCAGCAGCGGCGAGATTTCACAAAAACGGTCTCGCCTGGCGGCCTCAAGCCGCGCCAGCGGAAACGCGTCACCCGCGTCGGTAAAAACAATGCAGACGTCGCTGTCGCGGATATCGAAGCGTACGCTGAATGTGCGCGAGGCATCCTCATGCAGCGCGTGCCGGATGATATTCGTCGCCACCTCACAGACGGCGAGATCGAGCGCGAAACGCCACTCGTCATCTACGGGAAGCGCGCTCAGCCGCGCTTCCAGCCAGCCGGCCAGCGGCGTCAGGGAACCGAGCACCGCCGGAAATTCTGCCTGCACCGGCGTCTGCATCTACTGCCCCAGCTGCGCAAGCGCGCTGCTTTTATCCGGATAGATGCGGAATATGCGGTCCATGCGGGTCAGGGTGAACATGTTCATGATCCCGGGGTTCAGGGAGCACAGCGCCATGTCGCCTTTCCCGTTCATCAGCTTAAACAACGACACCAGCATTCCCAGCCCGCTGCTGTCGATAAAATCCACTTTGCTGAAGTCGACAATCAAAGCCTTGCGATCGTCGCCAATTTCTTCCGTCACGGACGCTTTAAACGTCGCGGCAACGGAGGCATCCAGCCGCCGGACTGCGGGCGTGAGAATGTTGGCATGCGGTAGTCGTTCAGTATTAATAATCATTCTGTTCTCCCTGACGCTCGATCACGAGCAGTGAAACGTCATCGGTTAAGGCGGTCGGTTCATCACGATTTGCGTTGCGCCAGCCGGTCAGGTGGTCACCGAACCGCGCCAGGAGCTGGTCAACCGGAAGTCGCGCATGGTCATGAAGCCAGCGTTCGAGACGCTGCGGGCCAAACTGCTCGCCGCTGACGTTCTCACACTCCGTAATACCGTCACTGAATAAGCATAAGCGATCCCCCGGATTGAGGGTAAACGCGACGTCCTCCCAGCTGAGGTCAGGCATCAGCCCGACCGGCGGGCCGCCATTGCCCACGGACGTGACGGCGCTGTCTGCGTTCACAATGACGGGAGTAGGATGCCCGGCCTGACACAACACCCCTCGTCCGCTCTCGGGGTCGATCACCCCGTAGATAATGGTGAAATAGCTGGTAATGTCGCTCTCTTCACTGCAAAAGCGGCTGTTCAGGATCCTGATCACCTCCGCAGGCGACTGAATGCCGCCCTGATCGGTAAACAAAAAACGGTCTACCACCCGGCCATGTAAGAACTGACGCGCCACCGCGAGGGACATCATCGCGGCCCCCACGCCGTGACCGGACACATCCACGCAATAGAACCCAATGTGAGAATCGAGTGGAAAAATATTGAACACATCGCCTGAGACCCACGCAGACGGCATGAAAAGCCAGTCGGAAAAGTAGTTCCCAAAGCGTAAGCGGTGCGAAGGCAGCACGGAGTGCTGAACGCGCGCCGCGAGTTCAAGATCCTGTTCAATCTGATGCAACGCTTCACTCAGGCGCTTATTGTGCGCCGCGAGGGTCGCTTCCAGCGTTAAAATACGGACCCCGGCGTGCAGACGCGCCCGCAGTTCATCCTGCTCGACCGGCTTGCTTAAAAAATCATCGGCTCCGGCATCAAAGCCCTGCGTTAAATCCCCGGCATTTTCGCGTGCCGTGAGCAGAATGACATAGACGTAGTGGCCAAACTGACGGTTGCGGATGGTCTGACAGAGCGTGAGTCCGTCCATTTCCGGCATGTCCCAGTCGCTTATCACCATGCTGATCGGCTGGCTGGACAGTATTTCCAGCGCGGCGACGCCATTTTCCGCCTCGCTCACGATATACCCCCACTGGGTGAGCATTCGGGAGAGTAACCGACGATAAATCAGCGAATCTTCAACGATTAACACGTGCAGCGCCGACATACATCCCTCCTAAAGCGGTAAGAACCAGATGAGGCTCACGGTCCCTTCCCTGAATTTTGCATTCCCGTTGCCGTGCCCCGGATAGCGCGTTCCCGCATAGTTCGCGTACTGGATGGAGAACGAACCCGGCGTATAGCCGGCATAACCGAAGCTGTAGCTGTAATCGCCGTTCCAGGGCTGCTGCTGGCTGCTGTCCGGGAACCAGAATGCCGTCGCGCGAACGAAGAAATGTTGTTTGAAGGTGTAGCCGCAGCCGCCGAGCATGACGTTTTTATTTTTGCGGATGTCATCGCTGCTGAGGTCGTAGTAGCGCGGCACCCAGCTGTACCCGACCTGGCAAATGATGGAATCCCCTTTATTAATCAGGAGCGTGTTTTCGACCGGTTTCGGTAGCGAAAACTTGTAGGCCAGCGTGAAGGCGCCCTGTTCGAAATAGGTGTGTCGTCGGCTGCCCGATGTCCAGAAATGGTTATCGCCGTAGTTGCTGTAAACCAGACTGACGGTGTTGGCGTGCCAGTCATCGTAGCCGAAGCTGTAGCGAAAATCGGCGGTGTAGCGGCTGGTGTCTCTGACCGGCAGTCGGGACGTAATGTTGGCAAACCAGAAGCTGTAGGGGGAATACTGAAGGCTGAGATTCAGCGTCTGGTTAATCTTTTTCTTTTCCGTGGCGGTGTCTGAACTGTTAGGAATGCTCATCCACTGCTCTTTCAGTCCCGAGCTAAAGCTCAGCGCACCTGAGAATTTCTTGTCGTTACCCGAGAACAGGCGCCCCCAGCGGCTGGTAAAGACGCCAGCCTGAACAGGTTCACCGTTCTTATCGCGCAGGGATTCATTTTCACTGCTTTTCGCCGCCTCTGCGGCGGGGATCGCGGCGAGCAGCACGCCCGCCAGAAGCCATTTTTCGCGCATAACCGCCATCCTTAGTTAGGTATCCAGCGTGCGCCGACGTCGTATTTTGCCATCAGCCACAAAATACCCAGTGCCGCCGCATGCACTAACGTGTTCTCTATCCAGGCCTGACGCCATAAGTCGAAGGTGATGAACTGGCTCACCAGCAGCACCACGTACACATGCAAAATAAAGGTATAAAGCGAGTGCTGGCCGAGCGGGATCAGGAACCATCCCAGCAGGCGATTGAGCGGCGTCCAGCAATACGTCAGCACCAGGTAGACGGTGACCATCAGGGCAATATCGTTTAACACCCTCACCGGGCCCAGCCCGTTCTTCGCCGCCCAGGTGTGATAAAACGAATTGAAGCTGTCAGGCGGGATGATGTGCATCAGCAGCGCGGTCGGCATAAACGGGTTGGTATGGTTCTGGGCGACAAATCCCAGCACCAGCGACACCATGACCAGCGCCACTACCACCCCTTTCCCCGGAGGCGTCCGGGCGAAAGAGAGCAGTTCGGCTTTATACCAGCCGCTGGCCATGCCCAGCACAAAGATGAACTGCCAGGCGAGCAGCGGGAAGGCAAATTCGAATTCCGACGGCGTCAGCCGAAGCGGCCAGCGCTGCCACAGGCTGTACACCAGCAGCGACAGCCCCAGCAGCCACCAGACTTTTCCTTTTTGCAGCATCCCCAAAAATAGCGGGCTGAGTAGCAGTAAAAAGATATACAGCCCCAGAATTTGCGTCTGATGAGGGCCAATCTGCAAATAGAGGATAATGTTGAACCAGGTCTCTTTTATTTGCGGCGTAACCGGATAAAGCGACCAGCTTTCACCCGAAAAACGGTCGGTAAAATGGGTGACCTCGAAAACGTTAATATGTGGGATATAGGCCAGAAGAATAAACGACACTATGATAATGATATTTACACGATATATTTTCCATGCCCTGAGATAAAGCCCCCAGGAAACCGTGAGCAAAACCACTTTTTGCAGACGCGCGCGGTTCAGCATGCCAAGCATAAACCCCGAGAGAATAACAAAACCTTCTGCACCGGTTGTTAACCCAAAACGCTCCCAGGAGAATATATTAAATACCGACATCACCTCCGTATGCGCCACGACCATCATGACGAGGGCAATGCCGCGCATAAAGTCGATTCTCAGGTCCCTGGCACCTGCAACGGCATACCGCCATGCTGTTGATTTAGCGTCATCTTCTTGCGCTACCGACGGCGCAACATGGCTCATAGGGTGTCCTTTGCCTGAAAACGAAAATTAAGGTCTAAATAAAGTAGATAGCCTAAAGGAATAGTAACCGCAATTTATCGACGGCCGATGAAACATTATTAAGCAGAATTTAAGCTGAATTAACCACCGCTAAATATTAATAAAAACGTGGCTGGACACTTTTATTCGGCGTTCTACACTTATCTTAAATC
Source organism: Enterobacter sp. CFEC122 (assembly GCF_052983755.1). Lineage (NCBI taxonomy): Bacteria > Pseudomonadati > Pseudomonadota > Gammaproteobacteria > Enterobacterales > Enterobacteriaceae > Enterobacter > Enterobacter sp. CFEC122. The sequence continues at coordinate 36,241 of NZ_JBRIQR010000003.1, forward strand.
TTGTTTAATCGCTATTTTCTTTCGCTTTTGGGCAACTGTCTGCGCAGCAGAATGGGTCTGCATTTTCACGGAATCAGGAACGCCGGAACTATGGATTTTTATTTTTCCCGTTTTGAACATCGTCGTCCTCCGGAACCGTTAACAACACCGCGCTGGGTCATGTTCACCTGGCAGGTGTTAGCGGTCGCGGCGCTTATTCTGGGTGCCAATTATATTTACTGGCGCTGGACCGCCTCCCTGAATACTGACGCATTATGGTATGCCATTCCGCTGGTCCTCGCCGAAACCCTGGCGTGGATTGGCACCGTGCTGTTTACCATCAATTTGTGGAAAGAACAGGATCCTCCTCAGAGTCCGCCGCCCGGCGAAATTAACGAATGCCTGTCGCCTGAGGAGGCCGTAGAGCCCCGTCCCGTCAAGGTGGATCTGTTCATTGCCACCTACTCGGAAGACACCGAGCTGGTCAGGCTGTCCATTCGCGACGCCCTGAAGATGGCGTACCCGTTCCCGATTGACTACCGCATCCACGTGCTTGATGACGGCCGCCGCCCGGAGATGAAAGCCGTTTGCGAAGAGGAAGGCGTTAACTATATCACTCGCCAGACCAACATCGGCTTTAAGGCCGGCAACCTGCGCAACGGCCTTGAGCAAACCGACGGCGATTTTATTGTTATCTGCGACGCCGACACCCGGGTATTTCCCACCCTGCTCAGCCATACGCTGGGCTATTTTCGCGATCCGGACGTGGCCTGGGTACAGACGCCGCAGTGGTTCTTCGATCTTCCGGAAGGAGAAAACCTGTCGCGCTGGGGCCAGCGAAAAGCCGGAAAAGTGGGCTACGGTCTGGGCTGGCTGATTCAAAAGTGTGTTGGCCCGATCACGATTGGCCGCGACCCGTTTTTTAACGATCCGCGCATGTTCTATGACGTGATCCTGCGGCGGCGCAACTGGGCGAACGCGGCTTTCTGCTGCGGCGCAGCGTCCATTCACCGTCGCGAGGCGGTCATGCAGGCCGCGCTGAGAAGCTATGTCTGGTCCGTCGAAGAGGAGATCCATCGTCATACGCGCGACATTCGCGATGAGGAGACCCGGGACGCGCTGCAGAATGCAATGCGTCCGCACGTGGCGTTTGACACCGAGCTTACCCCCTACAAATTCCACGTCTCGGAAGATATTTACACCTCGGTGCTGCTGCACGGTGACGCCGCACGGCGCTGGCGCTCGGTTATGCATCCGCGGGTTGAGTCGAAGATGCTCTCTCCGCAGGATATGCTCACCTGGATGATCCAGCGCTTTAAGTACGCCGCCGGTTCGCTGGATATTTTGTTTCATGACAACATCTTCAGCCGTCGCCGCTTCAGGCTTTCACTCCCCCAGACGCTGATGTATGCCACCACCTTCTGGTCTTACATGGCCTGCGTGTGGAACACGGTGTTTTTGATTTCGCCCATTATCTATCTGTTCACCGGCATTCCGCCGGTGTCCGCCTGGTCGACGCCGTTCTATCTCCACTTTCTCCCTTTTTTTATCTTCTCTGAACTGGCGTTTATGTTCGGCACCTGGGGGATCTCGGCCTGGGACGGCAGGGCCTCTTACCTCTCCTTCTTTTCCATGAACCTGCGCGCGCTCAATACGGTGCTGCGGGGCGAGCAGATCAAATTTCACGTCACGCCAAAAGAGCGGCAGACGGGCCGTTTTCTCTACCTGGTGAAGCCGCAGATTGCCATCGTGGTGCTGACCCTCGCAGGGCTTATCTGGGGCGGTATTCAGGTGGCGCGTGGGCAGGTGGACGATCCCTCCGGCTACGTCATCAATATTTTCTGGGGAGGGGTGAACATCGCCGCCATGCTGCCGCTGATTTTCGCGGCCATGTGGACGCCCGCTGAAGAGGACGAGGTCACTCAATGAGGATACGTGATGCCCTGCTGCCCGCGCGCAGCTACCTCACCATTTTGCTCGGCTTCCTGATCGGCTTTGCCATTGTGGTCTGGGTGGAGAAACAGATGCCCACGCGCGTGGAAAGCAGCGGCGGCATCGCGCTCAGTAAAGATTTCCCGCCGCTGCCCACAACACGGGCGCTGACCTATGACGAAGCCATCTGGGCGCGGGTCGCCTGGCAATACTACGTGAATAACACCCAGCCAAACGGCCTGGCGAACGCCAGCGACGGTGAACCCTGGCTGAGCCTCTGGAGCGTGGGAAGCTACCTCTTTGCGACCGCTGCCGCAGAGCAGCTCAATATCATTTCCGCCGATGAGTTTGACGAGAGGGTCAGCACCGCCGTGTTCACGCTGGGGCAACTGCCGCTCAATGACAAGGGTCTCCCCGCCGCCTATTATCATGCGGACACGCTCAAGATCCTCGGCAAACCCGACGCCTCCGCAATCGGTCTGAGCCGGCTGCTGACGGCATTACAAACCCTGCTGTGGCGCTATCCCCAGCACGCGGCGGCCATCCGCGATTTGTTGAGCGTGTGGCGCACCGCGGCGCTGATTGAAAATAACACCCAAAGCCAGGCTGCGGTGCCGCTCCACCACTGGACGCTGGCCGACGATGAACAGCGGGACACTTTTGGCTACCGTCTCTATGCCAGCCATACGCTGCGCCTGATTGACAGCGCGGCAGGACTCGCGGTGACCAACCCGCCTGAAGGGCAAAAGATGATCGATCTGGATGGCGTAATGGTGCCCGATGAAGGGCTTCGCACGCCCTGGGGCAAGCAAACCTCGCTGATCAGTCTCCCCTATCTGTTAACCGGTCTTGAACTGGGCTTTGATGCGCAGAGCGCTGAAATTGCGTGGCGGATTATGCAGATCCAGCAGCGGCGCCACGACCTGCGCGCGCCAAAACCCCCCGTCAGCACGGATTATGCCGAACCCGCGCCGGATTACGTTAACGATCTGCCGGACAGGCAGCCGGTACAGGCGCGCAACCTGCGCGACGAGGTGCCGGAGAAAGTGGCGATGACCTCCACCCGCACCGCGTTTGCCTGGTATGCCCTGTTCCGCAACAGCTGGAGCGAAGCGCTGCGCCAGCAGGTTCTGCCGCTTCAGGTGCCGGGTAAAGGCTGGCAGCGCGGGTTAAATCTCAACAACAGCGTCAATGCCGTCGTGGACGCCGATACCAATGCCATTGTGCTGGAAAGTCTGTCTTACATCGCGCATGGCCAGATGCTCTGTCTGGCCTGCCTCTACACATCCCCCTCAGCAGGAGCAACGCCATGAAGCCACGATCCCCGATCCTTTTCCACCTGCTCACGGGAATAACGATCTGCTGGCTGGCGCTATCGACCGTGCGTGCGGATACCGAGCTTCCTGCATCAGGTTACTCCCCGCGCAGCGGCGAGCTGACGGCCCGGGAGATGACCATCGCCAAAAACGCCTGGCAGTATTTCGTCACCAACTATCAGCCCACGACGGGCCTAGTGAATGCGGTCAACAAATATCCCTCCACCACCATGTGGGACAGCGCCTCCTATCTGGCCGCCCTGACGGCGGCGCGCGAGCTGGGGATCATTGATAAAGCGGAATTTGACCGCCGGATGCTGAAGTTTCTCGCCACGTTAAACACCCTGGTGCTGTTCCGCAACGAGCTGCCCAACAAGGCCTATAACACCATCAGCGGCCAGAAGGTGGACTACACCAACAAGCCCGGCGAAATTGGCTTCTCGGCGCTGGATATCGGGCGAATGCTGGTCTGGCTGAAAATCATCAAGGAGCGTTACCCGGAATACGGCAACAGCATTGATAACGTGGTGCTCGGCTGGGATTTCAGCCACGCGATCGACCCCTGCGGCACGCTGTACGGGGCCTATCTGGAGAACGGCCAGCCGAAGTACGTTCAGGAAGGTCGACTGGGCTATGAAGAGTACGGCGCGGCCGGTTTCCAGCTGTGGGGGTTTAATACCTGCAAAGCCAGCCGTCCGCAGCCTTACGAGCTGGCCGAGATCTACTGCGTGCTGGTCCCGTACGATACGCGCGACCCGCGCAACACGTCGCAGCATAACTACGTGGTGACGGAATCCTACCTGCTCTACGGGCTGGAGTTCGGCTTTGATAAACCGACCGACCGGGATAACGCCCCGCGCGACTACTCCCTGACGTGGATGAAAAACTTTGCCGACCGCGTTTATCAGGCTCAGGAGAACCGCTATACCATTACCGGCGTCCTGACCGCGCGCTCCGAGCACCAGCTCGATAAGGCCCCTTACTTCGTCTATGACACCGTCTTCAGCGACGGGTACAACTGGAACACCATTACCGATAAAGGCCAGTTCGTCCCTAACGCTGCCGCGATTTCGCTGAAGGCGGCGCTGGGCATGTGGGTGCTGTGGAACTCCCCCTATACCGACCGCCTGCTGAACACCATTGAGAATGCCAACGAAGAGGGAAAAGGCTACTACGAAGGGCTGTATGAAAACGGCGACGGGCCGATCAAAGAGTTCACCGCGAACAATAACGGCATCATGCTGGAGGCCCTGTTGTTCAAAAAAGAGGGGAAACTGCTGGCCTTCAACACCGACAACCCGAAGAGCAAGGATTTTGCCCCGTCTCTGTGGGATCGAAAGCTGCTCGATCAGTTTGAAGAGAATAACGCGCTGCGCAGCCGCCCGTTCCTTGCCAGCACCCCGGCCGTAAAAAGCTGGTGCGACCGGACCGGCGTCACGCAGCGCACCAAACCCGCCTGCCAGGCCTGTCAGTGCGCGTCATGCAGCGTGGACGAGCCCGTTAAACTGCCTCCGGTGACTGCGCAATGCTTAAAACCATAGCCAGAGGGCTTGCGGGATTACTCCTTGCAGGCGCGATCGTCTTTGCGCTGTTTGCCCATCAGGGCGCAGGCTGGCGCTGGCTCATCAGTGGCGGCTGGCACTCCAGCGCGCGCATTGCCGCCCTGACGCCGGAAGAGCAGACGTGGGCGGCGATCGCCTGGCGCTATTTCGTCAATAATACCCAGCCGCAAACCGGGCTGGTCAACGGCAGCGACAAACAGCCCCGCGTCACGCTCTGGCAAATGGGCGATACGCTTATCGCCCTGCTGGCGGCCAAAGAGCTGGGGCTGATTGAGGAGGCCGAGTATGACGCTCGCCTGACGCGGCTGATGGGCACCCTCAACCGCATGATGCTGACCGAGGCCCGGACGCCCGGTCGACTCTATTCCAGCCAGACGGCGACGCCGATCGACTTTAGCGGCAAGCCCGTTAAAAATGGCTGGTCAGCGCGCGACATGGCGCGTCTGATGCTCGCCCTGCGCCTCACCGCAGAGCGGGAACCGCAGTACAGCGAATACCTCGATAAAATCATCCTGCGCTGGAATTTCTGTCCGGTTATCGATCGTGAAGGCGAACTGTGGTCATCTTCCCTGCAAAACGGCCAGCCGGTGGTGCGCGATGAGCTGCGCCTGGGCGAGAGCGAATATGCCGCAACGGCGTTTCAGCTGTGGGGGTTTTCCCCGGAGAAAGCGTTTACCCCCCCGGCGCACCACGTCATCATCGCCCAGCGGCGTCTGGCCGTCGATGCCCGGGATCCGCGCACCACGTGGCAGCCCTCCCTGATCACCACCCTTCCCTATATGCTGCCGGGCCTGGAGTTTGGCTGGGAGCCCGAAGGCGTTGCGGCCGATCGGCAAAAGCGTCTGCGCAAGCAGGCCGAAAACGTCTGGCTGAGCCAGAAGAGCCGCTGGGAGACCGATAAAATCCTGACGGCCAGGGCAGATTTCTCGCTCCCGCAGGCACCCTGGCATATCCAGGATACGGTCTGGGGAAATGGCTATGCCTGGAACTCTGTCGGTGACGATGGCCGGGACTACACCCGTTTCGCGCAGGTGTCGACCAAAGCGGTCTTTGCCCTGTGGGCCCTGTGGGACACCCCGTACACCGACGTGCTGATGGCGGTGACAAAGCATCTTAACGATCCGCAAAAAGGCTGGTACGAAGGCCGACAGGAAGCCACGGGCGATACTAACGCTGCGCTCACCCTTTCCACCAATGCCACGGTGCTGGAAGCCCTGTTCTTCAAACACAACGCGGGCCCCCTGTTTGACGCCCGCCGGGCTAAAAAAGAGAGCTACTTTACGCGCCGTGTGGCAGATGACTATACGCCCGTCGGGCACTGTCTACCGGGCGAAAACGCAGTAAGGAGGACGCCGTGAAATTTTACCGCGATCTGTTTGAATCCAGTCTGAACCGCGTCTTTCCGGATAATGATAAAACGGCGTTTTTTCAGACGTTCTATGACGCCTTCGTCCATATGTCACCCGAGACGGAGCAGCATTTTTCTCGCCTGCCGGATACCGAGGGTCAGCAGACTCTGTTTAAGAGTTTCTTCGCCATGCTTGCGGTAGACGGCGCGTTAATCGTGCCTGATTTTCTCGAGCGCCTGGCGCGGGAGCAAAGTGACGACGGTCTCCACCTGCCCCCGCGTTTTTTCGCCCTGTGGCGCGAAGCGATGTTGAACACCGTGAGCCTGCGCGATCCGCAGTGCGACGATGAGATCCTGACGGCCTGGGCCATGGCGATCGCGCCCGGGCTGGAATACCTGCGCCGACAGGCAGAACTGCACTACCGCGCGTAGGAGGATCACGATGAGCGCATTCACGTACGATCTTAACGCGCTGCCGGCCGCCGTCATGATTTATGACGCCGAGGAACGCCTGCAGGCCTGGAATCACAACGTGGCCCTTTTTTATCCGGTCATTACCCCGTGGCTGAAGGTGGGCACAACGCTGGAGTCGCTGGCGGAACGCTTTATCGACGCCGTTTACAACGTCGACCCTGGCCTTCGCCAGACGCTGCGCGAGTCGATCGTGCGCAACTGTCGGCAGGATAAACACTGCGAAGTGCGGCAGGCAGGCCAGCGGCGGATCTTCGTCCAGCACCAGCGCCTTGCGGACGGCGGCATTGTCAGCCTGCACAGCGATGTCACGGAGCTGGATGAAGCGCAGCGGGCGCGTCATCAGCTGCATGACGATTTTCTGCTGACGGCAGAATCCATCCATATCGGGATCTGGGACTGGCAGGTGTCTGGCGACACGCTCCAGGTCAACGATACCCTGCTTGCCATGCTGGGCCAGTCGCGCACCCAGTGGCGATATCCGGTGCGTTTTCTGCTCAATCAGGTCCACGAGAACGATCGCGCTGCGCTGCGCAAGGCGCTGCACGCGTCGAAGCAGGATCATCGTCCGGTCTTTGAATGTGAAATTCGCGTGCATCACCCTACCGAAGGTCTGCGCTGGATGCTGCTCTCCGGCCAGGTGGTCACGCTCTCCATTGAGGGAAACGCCGAGCGCGTGATTGGCACGCTGCAGGATATTACGCGCCGCAAGGAGGCTGAAATTCAGGCGTTCGCCTCGGCCATTGAGGCACAAAAAGCCAATGAGGCAAAAAGCGCGTTCCTGGCGAATATGAGCCATGAAATTCGCACCCCCATGAACGGGATTATCGGCATGACCCAGCTGTGCCTCGATACCTCTCTCAGTGCCGATCAGCGCGATTACCTGACGCTGGTGATGAGTTCTGCCCAGTCTCTGCTGCATATCATCAACGACATTCTCGACTTTTCCCGGATTGAAGCCGGCAAAGTGGAGCTGGAGGCGGAGCCCGTCCCGGTCCGCCCCTTCATTCAGTCGCTTATTCGCCCCCACATGCCGGGGGCGAGCGAAAAAGGCATTGAGCTGCTGGTCGATATTGCGCCCGACGTTCCCGACGTGCTGCTGGTCGACGGCGCGCGGCTGCGCCAGATCCTGACCAATCTGCTGGGTAACGCGCTGAAATTTACCCATCAGGGGGAAGTTATCTTGATTGTTGAGCCCGACGATAGCGCGGATCGATGGCGTTTCCGGGTGTGCGACAGCGGCATTGGCATACCGGCAGATAAGCAGAAAGCCATTTTTGAAGCCTTCAGCCAGGCGGATAACTCAACCACCCGACGCTATGGTGGTACGGGGCTCGGGCTAACCATCTCTGCGCGACTGGTCGCGGCGATGGGCGGCGAATTAACGGTCTCCAGCGAGCCGGGGAAAGGCAGCGAATTTTCCTTCGTGCTACCGCTTGCGACCCAGGCGCCCGGCCCGGAGGAACGCCGGCATAGCCATCGCTTTAACGGGGAACCCGTGCTGGTGGTTGATGATAACGCGACCAACCTGCGGCTAATGGCCGCCATGCTTAGCCAGATGGGGTTGAAACCCACCTGCGTTAATAACGCCAGCGAGGCCATCAACCGGGTTAAAACCGGAACGGCATGGCCCCTGATCCTGCTGGACGCGCAGATGCCGGATATGGACGGCGTGTCGCTGGCTCTCGAACTTTCGGTGCTGCCGCAGGTTGCTGAAAGCCACATCATTATGCTGAGCTCCATGAGCCGACATTTTGATATCAATATGCTGAAGCGGATCGGTATCCAGAACTACCTGCACAAACCTATCGCCCAGAATGAATTGCATCAGGCGATTGCCGCGGCGTTTGAACGTGCACCAAAGACGGTGAGTGAAAGCGCGCCCGCGCCCACCGTCGCGCCGGACACGGCCGGGCTCAGGGTCCTGCTTGCGGAAGATAATCTGGTCAACCAGAAGGTCGCCGCGCGCCTGCTTGAGCGGCTCGGGCACACCTGTCAGATCGTCGATAATGGCGTCGCACTGCTGGAACGCTGGCGCGCGGGCGTGTGGGACGTTTTGCTGATCGATCTTCAGATGCCAGAGATGGACGGTGAGACCGCCATTCGCCTGCTGCGTGAAGAAGAACGCGCCCGGCCCGGACCGGCGCAGCCCACCGTCGCCATGACGGCACACGCCATGCAGGGGGATAAAGAGCGCTGTCTTCAGATGGGGTTCGACGGCTACATTGCCAAACCCATCAGCCAGGAGCGTCTCGCTGAGGAGATTGCTCGCGTGCTCCCGCGCCACGATGACCCTTCCGCCTTCCCGGATGAAGCACGTCTGCTGAAGCAGTGTGCTGACGACCCTGCTCTGGTCCAGGAGCTGCTGGCCTTGTTTGGCGAAGGGCTGGAGGAGGCCATGAAGGCCATTACCCTGGCTATCGACAGCGACGATCGTGAAGCGCTGCGCCGCGCGGCCCACAAGCTGCGAGGAGAAGCCGTCACGCTGGATTTCGGGCGACTCGCCCGTCAGCTGCAGGCGCTGGAGAGCGAGGCGCACACGCTGGAAGGGCAACAGCTTGCGATACTAAACCAGCAGCTTCAAAAGGAATCGCTGCGCCTGATGGTGTGGCTCAACGCGCGCGGGGTAAACGCATGATGACTCGCAACTGCGCGCTGCTCGTTGCTCTGTTGACCACCCATACGGTGGCGAACGCTGCGCCGGTCAGCTGGTCTCTGGCCGGAGAATGGCAGGTTCAGGACGCCAATGATAGCGCGCATCCTGCCGCATCAGGCTGGCGCCCGCTTCAGGTCCCCGCCAACTGGTACAGCGCCGGGTACGATCATCAGGGCGCGCTGTGGTACAAGCACGCGTTTTCCCTGCCCGTGCAGCCGCCCGACGTAATGAGCACCCTGGTATTTGACGGCGTCGACTACCTGGCCGAGGTCACCCTGAACGGCCAGCCGCTCGGCCAGCATGAGGGCTATTTTCAGCGCTTTTCGCTGGATGCCGGTCAAGCGTTACAACGTCACAACCAGCTCGTGGTCAGGGTGGACAGCCCTTACGAAGATCCCACTAAGGTCTGGCCGCTGCATAAAACGGTCATGAAGGGGATCCTTAACCAGCATGACACGCGTCCCGGCGGGGCCTGGTCACCGCAAGGACAGGACGCCAACTCGGGCGGCATCTGGGCGCCGGTGAGGCTGCATCTTAGCCGGGGCGCTACCCTTGATGAGACCATCCTGCGGCCAGACTGGTCACATGGGCTGACGCACCCCGCGCTGAAAGCAGACATTCGCTATCGCGCACTCGGTCAGGGCCCGGCGACCGTGCGGCTCACCGCCACGCCCGCCAACTTCAGCGGCAGGCGCTATCAGGCTGACTTTCCGGTTACCCTCGAAAGCGGCGCCCATTCCGTGCAGCTGACGCTGCCCATGCCGAAGGCAAAACTGTGGTGGCCCGTCGGTACCGGAAAACCCCACCTGTATACCATTCGCGTGGCATTGCGGGATGAAAACGGCCTGATGGATACGGCGGTCACCCGCACCGGGCTGCGTAAGATCGTCGAGCAGCCCGACAATAAGGGCTGGCTCATTAACGACAGACGCCTTTTCATTAAGGGCAGTAATTACATCGGATCCCCCTGGCTCAGCACCATGACGCGAGAAAAATACCGTCGCGATCTTCGTCTGGTGGAAGCCATGAATGCCAACGCCATACGCGTGCACGGACACGTTGCCGGACGTGCGTTGTATGACGTGGCCGATGAGATGGGCATGATGATCTGGCAGGATGTTCCGCTGCAGTGGGGCTACAACAATAGTGCGGCTTTCACGGAAAATGCGGTTCGACAGACGCGGGAGATGATCGAACAGTTCGGCAATTCCCCCGCCATCATCGTCTGGGGCGGGCATAACGAACCGCCGTGGAACTCGCCGTGGATGGAAAAACGCTTCCCGGACTGGAATAAAAATCTGAATCGCGAGCTCACGCAAAAGGTGGCGGATACGCTTGCCGAAGACACCTCACGCATCGTGCACCGCTTCTCCGCCGTTGAGGAGCATTACTGGGCGGGCTGGTACTTTGGTACCGTACGCGACCTGCTTGCTCCGGCCAAAACGGAGATCATCACCGAGTTCGGCGCGCAGGCGCTTCCCCGCTTATCGACGCTAAAAACCATCATCCCGGCGGCGTCGCTCTGGCCCAAAACGACCGCCGCTGACGATCCCGGCTGGACCGTCTGGAAATACCATAATTTTCAGCCCTTCCAGACCTTTAAGTTTGCCGGTATTTCGCGTGGGGACAACATTCAGGCGATGATCCGCAATACTCAGGCGTACCAGTCGCAGCTGGTGGCCACGGCGGCAGAGAGCTACCGTCGACAGCGCTACCAGCCGGTGACGGCCCTGTTCCACTTCATGTTCGTGGAAACCTGGCCCTCCATCAACTGGGGCGTGGTGGACTACCTGCGTAAGCCTAAAGCCGGGTTTTACGCCTTAAAACGCGCCTACCAGCCTGTTTTACCGTCCATTGAACCGGTCACCGCGCAGTGGCAATCCGGGGCGGCGGCGACCGTGCGTCTGTGGGCCATCAACGACACCTGGAAACCGTGCCGCGAATGCCGTCTGAGCTGGCGCATCACCCAGCGCGATAAGGTGCTGGCAAAAGGCACGACGACGATGACGATCGCAGCAGACTCGGGAACGATGGTAAAAGCGGTCACGGCCACGCCCGTGGGCCAGGACGACGTGTCGATTCGGTTTACGATTGAAAACAGCGCGGGAAAAATTGTCGGCGAAAATCAGCGCACGGAGTCCGTCATAAAGTGAGCGAGGGGAAAAGGAAAATTGCCGCTTCCCCTGCTTTCTTGTACCCTTTCAGCGTTTACCCCAATCCCCTAAAAATCGAGACATCCGGACGCCTATGACTGCACATATTTCCAAAGATCCTTTGCATGGCGTAACGCTGGAGATGATGGTCAACGCCCTGGTGGCAAAATATGGCTGGAGCGAGTTGGGTGACCGCATCAAAATTAACTGTTTCAGAAAAGACCCCAGCGTTAAATCGAGCCTGAAATTTCTGCGCCGCACCCCGTGGGCGCGCGCGGAAGTTGAAGCCCTGTATCTGGACTCTCTCAGCGATGAGGGAAATACAGAGCAGGCGGCGCCCGCCTTTAATCCCTGGGCTAACAGTCGGATTATCAAGAGCTAATACGCAAATGACGCGACACGTAAAACGGATTGGTGCGCTGGCTGCCTGCGCGCTTTTACTTGTAAGCTGCTCCTCAAAACCACCCAAATCGCTGGTTACCCCTCTTCCCACCGTCAGTAAACCGACGCCGCAGGCAAACGCCCCGATGCGCGGGATCTGGCTGGCGACCGTCTCGCGTCTCGACTGGCCGCCGGTAGCCTCGGTGAATGGCCGCAGCGCGGACCAGCGCATCGCGATGCAAAAGCAGGCGCTGATCGCAAAGCTCGACAACCTTAAGCAACTCGGCATCAACACGGTCTTTTTCCAGGTGAAGCCGGACAGCACGGCGCTCTGGTCATCCAAAATTTTACCGTGGTCAGATATGCTGACCGGCAACATCGGTGAGTATCCGGGATACGATCCGCTGCAGTTTATGCTTGATGAAGCGCACAAGCGCGGCATGAAGGTCCATGCCTGGTTTAACCCCTATCGCGTGTCGACCAACACCAAACCGTCCACCATCGCCGCCCTGAACCGGACGGCATACCAGACGCCGTCCAGCGTTTATGTCCAGCATCCGGAATGGGTCCGCATCTCGGGTGACCGCTTTGTGCTCGACCCGGGCATTCCGGAGGTGCGCGACTGGATAACCAAAGTGGTCACCGAAGTGGTGGCGAACTACCCGGTAGACGGCGTGCAGTTTGATGATTACTTCTATGCCGAATCGCCGGGATCCGCGCTCAATGACGCGCAGAGCTGGCGGCAGTACGGCCAGGGGTTTGCCTCAAAAGCCGACTGGCGAAGACACAATACGCAGCAGCTGATTGTCCAGGTCTCCCGCGCGATCAAGCAGACAAAACCCAACGTGGAGTTTGGCGTCAGCCCGGCGGGCGTGTGGCGCAACCGCTCCTTTGACCCGGCAGGCTCAGACACCCGCGGCGCCGCGGCCTATGATGAATCCTACGCCGATACGCGTCAGTGGGTGCAGCAGGGCCTGCTGGACTACATCGCGCCGCAGATTTACTGGCCCTTCTCCCGGGATGCCGCACGCTACGACGTGCTGACCAGATGGTGGGCCGACGTGGTGAAGCCGACCCACACTCGCCTGTATATCGGCATTGCGTTCTACAAGGTTGGCGAGCCGTCGAAAAAAGAGCCGGACTGGACGGTTCAGGGCGGCGTGCCGGAGCTGAAAAAGCAGCTCGATCTCAACGATTCGCTGCCCAACGTCAACGGCACCATCCTGTTCCGGGAAGATTACCTGAACCAGCCGCAGACGCAGCAGGCGGTAAACTATCTCCGTGGACGCTGGGGTAGCTGAATGACCACCAGGCAGAAACGCCCCGTTTCTGCCTGGTCTTTTACGGCTTCGGCCCGAACATCGCCTCGAGCTGCTGCGCATCCGGCATCCCCACCACCTGCTGCAGCTCGTTTTCCGCATTCAGATAGTAAATTGCGGGCGTGGCGTTAGCGCCGAGGCTGTCCATCAGCGCCTGATGTTTCTGTAGGATCGCAACCGTTTCGCGGGAAGCCTCGCCTTCAGGCTTGGGCAGTTTTTTGCCGCCGGAAAGCTCGTATTCGCGCCAGGCCGAAACCGGATCTTTCGCATTCAGAATGGCGGCGGCGTTGCGTCCGCTGTTGGGGTTGAGGAACGCCACCAGCAGCGTATTGAGCTGCACCTTACCGGCCTTCACCCACGGCTGCGCCTCGGACCAGAACTGCTTGCAGTACGGGCAGAACGGATCGGCAAAGACAAAGACCTTGCGCGGGGCGCTATCCGCCCCTTCCTTCAGGGGATGCGCCGCGTTGAGGTTTTTCCACATCTCGCGTCCCATCGGGGCGTAGATCTCTTTCTGGAAGTAGCCCTCGCTGAGGTTCTTCCCTTTGTCATCATAAAGATAACCTGAGATCACGTGCTTGCCGTCCGGCGTGAGAAAGAGCGTCACGCCCATATCCTGATACTGCCCCAGCCAGGCTGGCGCCCCGCCCGGCGCATCCAGCTTCTTGATGATGTTGATCTGCTGCTGCTCGCTGAAGTGCTTCACCACATCCGGTATGGCTTCAGCCGCCTGTACCAGCCCTGACGTCGCCAGCGCCGAAAGTAACAGTAATTTTTTCATTTCCCTCTCCGGTTTATCGGGGGCATTTCGCCCCCTTCAGGTTAGCGGTTTTTCAGTGCGTCACTGACCATTTCGTCGAACTGTTCGAACGGCACCCAGCCGGGAAGCAGCCCCTCGCCGATAAGCGTGGCAGGCGTGCCCTGGATCCCCATTTTTTCCGCCACAATGAGGCTGCGCCTGATCGTCAGAAAACTCTCCTCGTCCGGCGTCGTCACGCTGACGCCCGCCCGCTTTTGCGCCTCCTGAATGCTGGCGTCATCGTGGTACCCCTTTTTCGCCATCAGGGTGTGGTTCAGCTTCATAAACTGCTCAGGATGCGCACGCCAGACGGTTAACGCGTCTCGTGCGGCAGTCAGCGAACTTTCCGAGCGGAAAGGTAAAAACTTAAAGACCACCGCCACGTCCGGGTGTTTTTCGACAATCTTCTCCAGGTACGGATCGAATTTTTTACAGTACGGGCAGTTGTAGTCGGTAAACACCACCAGGGTGAGCTTTGGGTTTTTCGCGCCGATGCGCGGGGAGTTTGGATCGTTAAACAGGAAATCAGCGATCGTCTTCTGCGCGCGCTGCTCCTGGTCCGGCGTCAGCGGCTGCGCGGCGAATACCTGAAGCGGGGCCAGCAGGAGCAGAAGCGTAATAAGGAATTTTTTCATGACACAGTTAGCCTTTTGCGTTGTTCAGGGTGGTGACCAGGGTGCGCTTGTCCAGCAGCGGCGAGAGGATCTCGCCATCAGGCAGGCCGGGGCCATACACCGCGTTAAACGGAATGGCGTAGCGGTTTCGCTTCGCCAGAAAATCCGCGATAAACGCGGACGGCTGGCTCCAGTCCCCGCGCAGGGCCACCACGTCCGGCTGGCGCAGCGCGGCAATCACGTCCGGCTGACTGAGTACGCGGTGCTCGTTAACTTTGCACGTCACGCACCAGTCCGCGGAGATATCCACAAACACCCGTTTCCCCTGCGCCAGCGCGTTCTCGATAGCCTCTTCACTGAGCGGCTGCCACGGGATAGTCTGCGCAACGCTTTGTGCAGGAGCGTCAGGCGGCGCGTTAAGCAGACCGCGCAGCTGATACCCGCCGAACGCCGACAGCGCGATGACCACCAGCCAGAACAAGAGCGAAGATTTTTGCCCCTTCAGCGCGAACAGCACCAGCGCAGCGGCAGTCAACGCCAGCATCACGATCTGGCTGACCGCCTCGCCCAGATGCGCGCTCAACAGCGTCGCCAGCCAGAGGCTGGAGGCCAGCATCATCAGGCCAAGGATGACCCTGAGCGTGTTCATCCAGCGGCCGGGTTTGGGCAGCAGCAGGGCCGCTTTCGGCACCAGGGCGACGAACAGCCACGGCAGGCTCATGCCCACGCCGAGCATCAGGAAGATCAGCCACAGGGCGTGCAGCGGCGCGCCAAGGGCAAAGGCGACCGCGGTACCGAGGAACGGCGCGGAGCACGGCGTTGCCAGCAGCGTGGCGAACATCCCTTCGCAGAAGCTGCCGCCGATCCCCGCTCCCCCTGCCGTCGCCAGCCGTCCGGCGGCGGCAGAAGGGAGCAGCATCTCAAACGCCCCAAACAGGTTCAGCGCAAACAGGAAGGTCACGGCAACCATCAGGCCGATAAACCACGGGTTCTGGAACTGAATGCCCCACCCCAGCGACGCTCCGGCCAGCTTCAGCGCGGTGACCATCCCGGCCAGCAGCATAAAGGAGGTGAGGATCCCGGCGCTGGTGGCGAGGAAGCGCAGCCGGATGGCGCGCCTGTCCGATCCCGCCTGCAGGATGCTGTTAAGCTTCATGCCCATTACCGGCAGCACGCAGGGCATCAGGTTGAGGATCAGCCCGCCTAATAACGCAAAGAGCACCATTTTTCCCGTCCCGTCCGGTGCGGAGGTTTCTTCGGGCGTTGCCCCAACGGTCATGGTGGTTTGCTGCGCCCGATCGCCGTTGGTCAGCACAAACGACAGCCTCTTGCCTGCCAGCGAGGCGGGTTTGTCTCCCCATTCGTCGGTCACGGGCACCGTCACCCGAAGCGCAGTGCCGTCGTGTTTAATGACCGGCTCGCCGGGCAGAATATCGCCCTCCAGCGGGTCAAAGTAGATCCCCGGATTGTCCCATTTCCCGTCCGTGGTGCCGGTAATCACCAGCTTGTCGCCAGAGAGCCAGGCCGAAAGATCCGACGACACGCCTGATGAGCCCGGAACGGCGCGCATCGCTTGCCCGAAGGCGCTACGGAAGCCCTCATCCACCGGCAGGGTAAAATCGAGATGCAGAGGGTAGTCCGTCAGCAGACAAACCTTGCTGCACGTGGAGAGCGTCAGCGTCCCGTCGAGCGTGTCGCCCTTCGCTCCGTCGAGAACGATCGGGATAGTGACCTTATCGTGATAGCCCTGCGTCGTCATGCCGGAGATATCGAAACGCGACGGTACCGGCCAGGACCAGCTGTCCGTTACGCCGTCCGGCCAGCTGATTTTCGGGGCCACGCCGCCCTCGCCCGGCGATCGCCAGTAGGTTTTCCAGCCGGGCTTTAGCTCAACGGTGAGCAGACCCTTAATGTGCGTTTGTTCCCTCTCCGCCTGAAGGCGGATGCGGGCGTGATCGTTTTGTGGGGAGACCAGCCAGCCGGTGTCCGCCGCATGGACAATGCCTATGCAGGACAGCCACAGGAAGACGAATCCCCTGAAGAGGTTAACCATGTTGTACTCCGTGAACAGTGAAAAATTATCGTGTGAGGACGATGTTTTTCATTCACGGAAAACGCAGTTTTTCAGGTGTATTCGGGGAGGCGATGCCTGAACGGGCTGTTCCGCGGGAGCCAGTGCCCGCCCTTGCGTAAACAGCCGCAGCAGCGCGAAGAAGATAATAATGGCCGGCAGCGCGCCGTCGAAGAACAGCGGCTGCGCGCAAAGCAGCGAGTGCGCGCCGAGCTGACACGGCGACGGGCCGGATTGCTCAGTGGTGCTGGTTTGAGCCGGGGCATCTACACTCAGTGAAATCTGCGGATCCAGTCCCTGTAAAAAATGGTTGAGCATCACCGCACGCTGCACGAGGCAAAGCGCCATCGCGAGACAGGTGATAATCAAAAGCCATTTTCCGAGGAGCTGACGGTTGCGCATAACATTCCAGAGTGACAAGACGCCCCGATCATAAACGATAGTGATGAATCTACAAGTGCCGGAAGTGTAAGGTTTTGTCTGTCGCCGCTATTCGCCCGTCAGCGCGTCATAGACGTCCCGCAGCCGCGTGCGCAGAAACAGCACCGCCTTGTGCTTGCGGGATAACAGCGCCTGTTCGCTGGCGCCGGTCTCCTCTGCCAGCATTTTGATGCTGTAGCCGTGGAGCTCGGTCTTTTCAAATACCTCCCGCTGCGGCGGCGAGAGTTCAGACAGCGCCTGGCCCAGCTCTTCCCAGAGCAGCGTCTTGAGATACTCCTCCTCCGGCGTGTGCGGTACGCCGAACAGGGTTTCGGCCAGCTCGTCTTCCGGAAAATCCTCGTCGTCATCGCCCGTAAAATAGCCGGAGAGCGACACCTCGCGCTTTTTACGCGCCCGGTCGGTCATCTCATTACGCGCCGCGCGGAACAGCCAGGCGGCGACGTTTTCGACCGGCTGCTCCACTTTCATCAGCTGATACGTCACTTCCTGCAAAATGTCGTCGGCATCATCGCGCACGGACGTCCGTCCGCGAATGAAGGCTTTCAGCCGGGCGCGGCAGGCATTGAGCGCCGACATCAGCATGGATCCGCCCGCCTCCCCGGCTTTCATCTCGCTCACTCCGCGTCCGGCGCTTTTGGCGTGGCGTCATCGCGCTTATCGTCACGATGGCCGTGCCAGCCGCAGTGACCGCGTCCGTGGCGACCAAACCCTTCGCGACGCTGCTGAATAAACGCCTCACGCTGTTCGGGCGTCATGTTCATCCAGCGCTCGTGCATCCGGCGGTGCGCGCCAAACATCCCCGGGCGGAACCCCAGCCCACCGAACAGAATGCGGCTCAGCACCAGAATGCCCAGCGCCTGCCAGAATCCGATGGCCTTCACGCCCAGGATCGCCGGGAGCAAGGCATTCCACAGGGACATCACTAGCAGGCCGAGCACGATGAAAATCACCGCGCCGATGATTAAACCTTTGCCCATACGGTGGCGACCGAATCCGCGCCCGTGACCTCTGCCGTGCATTTCAAAATCTCTCATGGTGTTTACCTCGTTTGCAGTAACTGATTATGGCGTGTGATGAGGTAGACGGATGAGGGAGGGAAATATTGCTGGGGTGAATGAAAAATTTTGAGTGATGACGCAACTCCTCCCTCGCTGAGATCGATGTACATCATGATGTTGCAGATGCAGATGGGGTTAAGGAACGTGCATTATTTTTTACAACGAATGTAGCTTATCTATACTGAGAGAATTCATCCGATGAGTATCTCACTAGATGCATTCGAGTTTGATAACAACTCAAACAACAGTATTTCAATATATTAGAGCAACAAAATCAATCCTCATATTAAAAGTAGGTTGACAGGAAATTTCAACCCCACTCTTGCGAACTGAGTTACAGATGTTTAAAATGTCATATTCAACATAAAATCAACCGGAAAGATTTGTATGTTTGACTCAATAGTGCTAAACCGCTCAATAGATGGACCGGCATTGACGATTGGTGAAATTGCCGAGACGTTATTATTCTATCAAAATATTCATATTGTAATGGACACATCAACCGTTCTTAATCTTATAAGAGAAATTGGTCACCATAA
Source organism: Enterobacter sp. CFEC122 (assembly GCF_052983755.1). Classification (NCBI taxonomy): domain Bacteria; kingdom Pseudomonadati; phylum Pseudomonadota; class Gammaproteobacteria; order Enterobacterales; family Enterobacteriaceae; genus Enterobacter; species Enterobacter sp. CFEC122. Next base: position 54,880 of record NZ_JBRIQR010000003.1, read on the forward strand.
TGTAATTAAACTTATATCGTTACCTGATGTTAAAACCACATTCATTGAAGAGTTTGTTGGTGTTTATGGTGAGGACACTTATAATGGAAGGCAGTACTCTTTAATAAGTGCGTACTTTTCCGGCAGTGAAACCGATGGTGAACTGAAAAGCTGGAAAAAAAGATTAGCGAACATGGTTTCACGCCAAGGTTATAGCAAAAATGAGTCTGATAATTTTGTTGAAAGGTTCAAAAACCACGTATCAGTGAAAAAACTTTCCAGCGATCATTTTATTAAAGGCGGGATTATATCAGCAGCACGTGAAGATTTAAATGATGATGACTTTGTATCCTCTGCTGCGCGCTTAATAACTGCTGATTTGCTATCTACAGAATCCTTATCTAATGATTATTTCTACAAAATACATCCAACTGGAGATTCCTTCCAAATCTCTACAAATATAGATTTTGATAAAATTAACAAACTTAATGCAGCCAAGATATCTGAAATGGGTGAAACAAATCCAGCAAGCATAGCGGCTGGAATATTGAGCGCGTCATATGCCCTTATACTTGCAGCTCATTACGGTGGAGATTTCCATACATCAAACACAAATTCAAAAATCATACAATATAAAAACAAGCAAATACTATCCAGAACAAACAAAAATAGAAATGAAATTAGCATTTTTAATGAGATCCTATTAAAGGACTGCCCAAATATATCCTCCATCATAAATAGCAAAGAAAGAACATTTGAGGAGTTTTTAGAACTACTTTCACAAGCCAAAAAGTTTAAAGTTTGGCTTAAGGGGAGCTCACCTGATAAAAACTTACTATCAAATTATCTTGAAGATATAGCTAAGACAGGTTGGCTTGGCAGTGGATATGGGAAAATAATTCGCTACATCGTAAGCACTGGCGCAGGATTAATTGGCCCAACAACTGGTCTGGCAGTATCGGCTTTCGATAGTTTTATATTAGATAGACTTAGTACTGGTTGGAAACCGAATCAATTTATAACTTCAAAACTAAAGCCATTTGTTGATACTTACAATGACTTTTAAAAATAAAATGCGGTTAGAGTTGCGGCTGTAGCATTGGGAAATGGTCGACCAGTAGTAACCGTGAAGCCTTCTCTGGCACGCCCTTTCCTATCATACCAGACATTAAAAAGGCTCCCTGCGGAGCCCCCTCATACCATCAAGCCTGCACCGGCAACCTAAAACTCGAAATACTCCGTGAAAGCTGCTGCGCCTGCTCTTCCAGCGAAGCCGCTGCCGCCGCGGACTGCTGCACCAGCGCGGCGTTCTGCTGTGTCACGCCGTCCATCTCGGTCACCGCCTGCCCGACCTGACTGATCCCGCGGCTCTGCTCCTCAGAGGCGACGGAGATCTGCTCCATCAGCGTATTCACTTTATTCACCGACGAAATGATCGCGTCAATCACCTCGCCCGAGCGGCTTACCAGCTCCGCACCGTTTTTCACGCTGGAAACCGACTGCGCGATCAGGCTTTCGATATCTTTCGCCGCCACCGCGCTTTTCTGCGCGAGGGTGCGTACTTCGCTGGCCACGACCGCAAAGCCGCGGCCCTGCGTGCCCGCACGCGCCGCTTCAACCGCCGCGTTCAGCGCCAGGATGTTGGTCTGGAAGGCGATGCTGTTAATCACGCTGGTGATGTCTTCAATGCGCTTCGAGTTCGCCGCGATGGTATTCATCGTGTCGATGACTTCACGGGTTACCGCTTCACCGGTGTGGGCATTTTTCACCGCGTCCTGCACCAGTTTCCCGGCCTGATACACATTGTCGGTATTGTTCGCCACCGTCGCGCTCAGCTCTTCCATGCTGGCCGCCGTCTGGGTTAATGCGGAAGCCTGCTGCTCGGTGCGTGAAGCGAGGTCGATATTCCCGGAGGCAATCTCCTGGGCCGCGTGCGTCACGGTATGGCTCGCATCGCGCACCTGGGCGATGGTCGCCAGCAGCGCCTGACGCATCTGCTCCATCGAGCTCATCAGATGATCGATTTCGTTATGTGCGCTCCCCTTCACCGGCACCGGAATGTCCAGCTTGCCTGCCGCAATCTGGCTGCAGTGCTCGCGCGCCAGGTTGATCGGCGCAAAGACAAAGCGCTTCATCAGCAGGCTAACGGCGATAATCACCACCACAAACAGGCTGGCGATAGCGGCAACGATCGCCAGGCCGGAGACGAAGCTACTGCTCGCATCTTCGTTCAGGCTTTTGGCGTATTTCTGGTGGACGGAAAGGACCTGGTCGAGAACGATCTCGTACTGGCGGTCGAGGCGGGAGACTTCCGGGATGAGCGCGTTAAATTTGGCGACATCGTGCGCCTCGGCGGCATCGATCAGCAGCGCCAGCCCCTGGTTGCGGTAGTTCTGCCAGGCGTCCTGATAGGCAGTCACCAGCGGCGCTTCATCGCTCAGGCGCGGCGACGCCATAAAGGCCGCAAAGGCGTGGTCCGCTTTGGTCAGCGCCTCTTTCACGGCGGTCAGCTTTGCAGCGCCGTCCGCCGCGTTGCCCGCTTCCACCATCTTCACATACTCCATCACCCGCACGCGCAGCGTACGGCTGTGGTTGATGGGGTCAATAATGGACAGCACAACCTGGATCTCTTTGTTGACGTTATCCAGGGAATTATTACTTTTAATGATGATGCCAACGCTGGTGACGGTGCTGATAACAAAGAAGAAAAGCAGCGAGAACAGGACAATCAGGGACGACTTTTTCAACGACATAAACCAATACCTCAAGGAGAATTATTCCTTATGGTTATCGGCGCATCCAAAACTTAAATTAATTAAAGTTATTGATGTATCGGTCCGGGCTATATTGCTCACTTATAGCGCCGCTGCAGGGTGGCCGCCAGCTTGCGTTGCAACGGTTCCGGGGTCTCGCCCTCGATCAGTTTGCTAATCAAATCAAAGCAGTGCCACGCCAGCTGTCGGTTATCCTGGCGGATGGTATCCACCGGGATCGTCAGCGAATCGTAGAGATAGTGATCGTCAAAACTGGCTAACCTGATATCGCTTTGCAGCAGGTTATGCTGGCCCATATAGCGCAGCACCCCTTCCAGCAGCCCGCAGGCGGCGGCGAAGAGCGCTTTCGGCGGACGCCCCAGGCGGGCGCAGAGTTCAGCAAACATCTCGTAACCGGAGCTCGGGTGATAGTTGCCGTGAATGATCCACTCGGGGCGCAGCGCCACGCCGGCCTCTCGCAGGCCTTGCTTAAAGCCTTCAAGACGATCGCGCGTCGGGGATAAACGGGGCTGGCCGCCGAGGAAGTAGAATTCATCCGGATGCTGGCGCGCAATATCCGCCACCAGTTCGGTCGTCGGGGTGATGGAATCGGTGATCACCAGCGGCAGCGCACTGTCGTTGATATGACGGTCAAACAGAACCACCGGCAGCTGCTCGCTCAGCTTATGGTAGTCCGCGTCGTTGAGCATGCTGGAGGCCACAATCAGCCCGTCCACCTGACGCGCCACCATGTTGTTCACCACCACCGTCTCCTGCCCCGGGTTTTCATCGCTGCAGGAGATCAGCAGCTGCACGCCCGCCTCGCGGCACAGCGTTTCCAGCTCGTGAGAAAAGACGGCAAAACCGTAGTTGGTGATCTCCGGGACCACCAGACCAATGGTGTGGCTGCGGTTATCGCGCAGCGACCTGGCGTGAATGCTGGGCTGATAGTGGTGCTCTTTTGCAATTGCCAGCACGCGCTCGCGCGTCTCTTCCGCCACGCGAAGCTCTTTGCTGCGACCGTTCAGGACCAGGCTGGCGGTGGCTTTTGACACCCCCGCCAGCTCCGCGATGTCTTTAATGGTGACGCGTTTTGTTTTTCTCACAACGACTTAGATCCGGCTGCCAAAACCCTCATTCTATCATGCAGGCGCGCAGCGACCAGTAGCGTAATGTGATATCGGACGCACCTTCGAATCGCACCCGAGCCGGATGGTCAGGAAAATAGCGGCTGCTCATCACCCCTTCGCCGTGGTTAATGAAAATTTCAACGCTGGAGCGGTCGCACAGGACGCGCAAATGACGGACGTCGCCCTGCCAGTAGCGGGCCAATGTTTCACCGGTTTTCAGGCTCGCGCGCTCCAGGCGCACGCCCTGCTCATCGAGCGTGAGGCGCAGCGCGCCGCCAAAATCGACATTCACCTGCGATGCGCTCAGCTCAAACTCCAGGCGCGTCGCGTCCAGTTCGGGCGCGTCGCTGGCGCGCCCCTGCCAGTGCTGCTCATCTTCACGCAGCGCCGCCAGCTCGCGCGCCGGGGTCTGCCAGAGCCTGCCGTCGCGGAAGCGCAATTCTCGCGGGCAGGTCATCTGGTGCATCCAGCCGTGCGCCCGGGTTGGCTGAAGCATCTCTTCCCCGTCCGGTACGCCCATCCAGCCAATCAGGATGCGGCGTCCATCTTCCGCCAGCGTGGTTTGCGGGGCGTAGAATTCAAAGCCCGCGTCCAGCTCGTGCAGCTCGCCGTGATCGAACGTCGCGCGGGCATAGTCAAACGCCCCGCTCATCCAGGTAGCCGGATAGGTGTTAAGGTAGCGATGCGGCTCGCGCGCCAGCCCCTGCGGGCAGCAGATCAGGACGTGCGTCCCGTCGAGGGCAAACAGGTCCGGACACTCCCACATATAGCCCGCGTCCGACAGGCCGTTAACCCCGTGACCGGCGATCTCCCCGCAGGATGTCCAGGCGTGCAAATCGGCTGATTTAAAGAGCAGCACCTTGCCGCGCTTTTGCACATCCTGCGCGCCGAGCACCATGTACCAGTCCCCGTCGTGCCGCCACACCTTCGGGTCGCGCACGTGGCCGGTGTAGCCTTCCGGCAGCGCCAGCACCGGCCCCAGCTTCCTGAAGGTCCCGTCCGGCTGCTCCACGGCCAGGCACTGCCAGGCGGTGCGGCTGCCGTCATCGAACTTGACGTTGCCGGTGTAGCACAGGGTCAGTACGCCCTGGTTATCGACGGCGCTACCGGAGTAGCAGCCGTTGCGGTCATACGCTTCGTCGGGCATCAGCGCCAGCGGCTCATGCTGCCAGTGCACCAGGTCCGCAGAACTCCAGTGCCCCCAGCACTTAAAGCGGTGCTCGCAGTCCAGCGGGTTCCACTGATAGAACAGGTGATAGCGGCCAGCAAACCAGATAAACCCGTTCGGGTCGTTCATCAGCCCCGTCACCGGCGCGGCGTGCCATTGCGGATAATGGCTGTCCGCCAGCGCCCGCGGCTGACCTGTCATAACGGCCTGCAGGATCGCAGGCCAGCGGGAAGGTAACGTCATTATTCAGAGTCCGTTTTATATTTCAGCAGCAGTGAGACGGTAAACGCCACGCCGAAGGCAATCACCATGCCGATAATATAGTTCAGCAGCGAGCTGGCCTGCACGATGGCCATCCCCGGAATCGCGGTCAGCCCGACGGCGGTCATGTACACGTGCACGGAGACCACCCAGGCCCCGCCCACCGCACCGCCGATTAGCGCGGCGATAAACGGCTTAACGAAGCGCAGGTTGATACCAAAAATGGCCGCTTCGGTGATGCCCAGCATTGCAGAGAACGCCGACGGCAGGGTAATGGCTTTGATTTTGGCATCTTTGGTTTTGAACCACACCGCCAGACAGGCGCCACCCTGCGCCACGTTCGCCATGGCCCAGATCGGCAGCAGGAAGTTAACGCCAATCGACGGATTCCCCAGCAGCCCGGCTTCAATCGCGTGGAAGCTGTGGTGAATACCGGTGATCACAATCACCGAGTAAAGTCCGCCGAACAGCAGCCCGGCGAGCCAGCCCGCGTGTGCGATCAGCGTGCTCAGAATAAAGGAGATACCGTCCCCCAGAGCGCGCCCCGCCGGGCCGATAATCAGCAAGGCGATAAAGCCGGAGATGACGACGGTGAGGAACGGCGTCAGGATCAGGTCTAACGCATCCGGGATCGCGCGGCGCAGGTTTTTCTCGACGATGCTCATAAACCAGACGGCCAGCAGCACCGGGAATACCGTACCCTGATAGCCAATCATCGCGATCTCAAGGCCGAAGAAGTTCATGGTATGGAAGCCCGACGCCACGCCCCAGGCGTTGGTCAGCGCCGGGTGGGTCAGAATCCCGCCCAGCGTCGCGCCGAGGTACGGGTTACCGCCAAATTCGCGCGCGGCGGTAAAGCCAATCAGAATAGGCAGAATGATAAACGCCGCCGAGCTGCACATGTCCAGCATGATGTAGAGGGCGTTATCCGCATTGACCCAGCCGTAGGTTTTCACCATGCCGAGCAGGCCCATCAGCAGACCGGACGCCACAATCGCGGGAATGATCGGCACAAAGATGTTGGAGAGTAAGCGGGCAATGCGCTGGAACGGGTTCAGCTTGCGCGCCGCCAGATCCGCGGCTTCCGATTTGCTGGATTCGCTAATCCCGGCCGCCTGAATAAATGCGGCGTACACCTTGTTGACCACGCCCGTGCCAAAAATCACCTGCATCTGCCCGGCGTTACGGAAGCAGCCTTTCACGCCGTCAACCTTGCCGATGGCCTGCTGATCCGCCAGCGCGTCATCAACCAGCACCAGACGAAGACGCGTTGCGCAGTGCGCCGCGCTGGCGATGTTTTCCTTGCCACCGAGCAGCGGAATAAGCTCGCGGGCGATTTGATTAAAATCCATAAATACCTCTGCCTGACTTCTTTTTATGATGTGCGAAACGCTCCCGCCAGGCGGGAGCGTGATGGGTTAAAACCAGGTTTCCATCTGGACCCCAAAGTTCCATTCCCCGCCGGCGTTGAAGCCGCTGCTGCCAAAGGCATCATCGCTGGCGTAATTATCCAGTTTGTTGCTCCAGTCCATCCAGGTGGCAAACAGGCGCAGTTCCGGACGGCTGAAGAAATCGCCGATTTTGCTCGCTTTTAACGTCGGCGCAAAGGTCAGCTTGTAGAAACTGCCGTTCACGGCGTTGCGGTCCTTATAGCCCTCCGGGTTTAAATCCATGTACTGGTAGCTTCCCTCAAACGCCAGCGCGAAATTCTGGGTGACCTCTTTGATCAGTCGGGTATTGAGCGTTACCCACTCATAGCTATCGCCCTTGACGTAGCGATCTTTACTGCTCTGTGCCAGAACGGCGGGCGCAACGCTCCAGCCACCGCCGATCGGCGTGACACCGTAACTTGCGAAGCGCCAGGTATCCGCCTCAGACAGCAGCGCGCCGTCGGAGCCGATGCTTTTTACCTCCGCACCCAGCCCGTGACCGTACAGCAGCGCCGTTTTGGCGGTCCCTTCACGCAGGCCGTAGAAGCTGTCATTATGCAAGCCTACCAGGGCATGAACGCCGTGATTAGCGGCATCCGTTTTAATCAGATCGCCGTTAGTGTCTTTACGGTCGTCGTTATCCTTCGCCCGCAGCCCGCTCACCATCAGCTGGAACGGGCCGGCGAAGTGGTTCATGCTGAGGATATAGTTCTGAACGTTGTTGTCGGTCTGCTCCACGCTGCCAAAGTTGCGGCCGTAAATGGAGAAGTTGCTGCGCAGCGAATCGTTCCACTTCACGTCGTAAACGCCGCCGCCGGTACCGGCCAGGAACACCACGTCGGAATCCAGCCAGTGGATGTCAAAGTTGTCGCGGTCGAAGCGTTTACCCGCCCAGAAGGTGCTGCCCTTCAGCGCGCCGGTAAAATCAGGCAGGTTGCCCAGCTCCGCGAAGGCCTGACGAATATTGAGGTCGCTGGTATCGGCTGACCAGTCGTTATAGGTTCTCTGACCGTCGGCCAGCATCGCCTTGAAGCGCGTGGTCGCCCCGTTATCCAGGGTTTGCTTGTGCTCCAGGTTCAGCTCGACGTAGGTGTCGGCTTCGTTACCCAGACGCCCTACCGCACCGCCAGTTTCACCGGCTGGGGTCAGGTAAGGGCCGCTTTTGCTGCTGGAGGCCGCATCGTTCATCAGCAGGCCAGAGCGGGCATAGCCGTGGAACTCAAACCCGCCGGTCTGATCCGCCTTCTTCTCCAGCGCGGCGGTACGCTGCGCCACCGCCTGGGTTGTCGTTTGCGCCTGCTGCTGAGCGGCAACCAGCTGCTGCGTTTTTTGTTCTGCTGCCGCAGCGCGCTTCTCGGCCACCTGCGCGCGCGTTTCCGCGTCCTGAAGGCGCTGCTCCATCGCGGCAAGACGCGCTTCAATACTGGACATATCCGTCTGGGCAAAAACAGAGGTACTTCCGGCCAGCATGCCTATCATCACGGCAAGTCTGCGTTTTTTATACATTTTGTCGCATCCCTAAAAGAAGTCATTAAACGTGCTAAATTGCTAAAGCGGTTTAGGTTGCTGATACTAAACCTGTGAATTTTGGATCGGCAATCTTTTTTGCTAAACCGATTTAGTAAGTGTGATCGAGGCGACAATTCAGGCCGCCGGATGGCGGCCAGGAGAGGAGAAATTACAGGTCGTGCTGCCAGGGCAACGCGGTCATCGCCCCTTTGGCGGTGGTGGCCAGCGCGCCGCAGCGCTGGGCGAGCGCAATAACCGGCGTCAGGTCCTGTCCGGCGGCCAGCCCGTAGAGCAGCCCCGCCACAAAGGCATCGCCCGCACCGGTCGTATCGACGCACTGCACAGGCGTTGCCGGGTAGTGTTTTACGCTACCTTCATGCCACGCGGTTACGCCCGCTTTTCCCTGGGTAACCAGCACCAGACGCGCCGGGCAGCGCTGCATCAGCACCTCCAGACCAACGTTGACCTCCGCGCTGCCGGTGAAAAAGGCCAGCTCTTCTACCGAAAGTTTCACCACGTCGGCGCTTTGCAGGGCCTGCTCCAGGCAGCCATGCAGTGCGTTCTCATCCGGCCAGAGATCCGGGCGAATATTGGGGTCGAAGCTGACGTAACCGCCCGCCTCACGAATGGCGGCCATCGCCTGAAACGTCGCAGTCCGGCTCGGCTCGGCGCTTAAGGCGATGGAGCAGACGTGCAGCCACTCCCCGGCGCTGAACGTCGGCAGGTCGTCGGGTTCGAGAAACAGATCGGCGCTCGGGCGCACCATGAAGGTAAACGAGCGCTCGCCGTGGTCGTCGAGATCGACCACCACCGTTGAGGTGCGGTGCGCCGGGTCAAGGCGCATCCACGTCACGTCAACCCGCTCGTCAGCGAGCGTTTTCGCCATAAAGCGCCCGAAAGGATCGTCGCCAACCCTGCCGATAAAGGCGCTCTGGCCGCCCAGCCGGGCAATACCGACCGCGACGTTCGCCGGCGCGCCGCCGGGACACTGCAGTAATCGACCTTCTCCATCCGGCAGCAAATCCACTACCGCATCGCCAAGTACCCAGATTTTCTTCATGTGATCCTCGTAGCTAAACCATGTTAAACCGTTTTAGCTATTTAAGCACAGGCCGGGCAAAGGGGAAATAACGGGAGGGAAAACTGGCTTACCGCACCAGATGCGGCCAGTGGATATCGCCGACGCCATTAAGCTGCGGCCGGGCAAAGAGGAATCCCTGAAAGCGGCGGATTCCGGCCGATTCGAGCCAGCACCACTCCTCAATTTTCTCAATGCCTTCGGCCACCAGGGTGATTTCAAGATCGGAGCAGCAGCTGATGATGGAGCGCACAATCGCCTGTTTTGGGCCGCTCAGGTGGATGTTGCTGACAATCTCACGGTCAATTTTAATTTTGTCCGGCTGGAAGCGGGTCAGCAGCGAAAGCCCGGCATAGCCCGAGCCAAAATCATCGATCGCCAGGCCAATCCCCTCGCCGCGAAGCTGCTTGATGGCGCTGTTAAACTGGTTGAGCCCGGAGATCATCTCGTTTTCAGTGACTTCAATGACCACCTGCTCCGGCTGAAGGCCATGTTTTTTAATCTGATCGACCAGAAATTCCACCGCGCCTGGGACATTTACCAGCGACATGGGCAGCAGGTTGACCGCGATTTTATGGCTACCAATGCCCAGCTTTTCCGCCAGCGCAAAGGCATAGGCTTTTGTCTGGAGATCGACTTCGTAGACGTTGTCCGGGTCGACGGTGCTGAAGAAATGCTCCGGGCTGCCGCCGTCGTTGCCGCGGATAAGTGCCTCAAGGGAGCTGATTTTCCCTTCCGAGGGCTCGACAATAGGCTGCAGCGCAAACTGACAGGTTTGCCCGGCAATCAGGCCCAGATGTTCGCCAAAGGGAAGCGCTTCGGTCGAGAGCGTCCATTTGTCTGCCGTGTAGCGTGCCCCCGACGGGGCCGGACGTTTACCGGTTATAAAGGTCTGAATAAATTTGAACACCCGATCGTCGGAGGTCAGATAGCTGTCCAGCTTGCTGTAGCGCAGCACCGACGCAGCACCTCTTTCGGCGACTGCGTTTGCAGATCAAACAGCAGCATACCGACGTTTTCGAAGCGTCTGCGCGGACCATAGTCCCGCAGCAGTTCTACCACCCCGCTGTGCCGCTTGTCCTCGCGGATTTTATGGAACAGTTTGACCACACTCTCTTCCGACCCTTCGAGGATCTGCAGAACGTCGTTGCCTTTAGCAAGAAGGACGCCGGTAATGTCCAGTTTTACGTTGCGGCCCCTGGCGCGCTCCACCAGCTCCCGCAGTTCGGTGGACGGGCAGGATAAATTCAAGTGGCTTCGGTAGATCAGCGTCGTCAGCACAAAAAGGGGTTCCAGTGATAAAGAGAGGTGCCTTGAAGCTACTATGTAACATACTTAATCAATGCGACCTAACATATTCACGCCACAAGGGAACATTACTTTTTCTGGTCCCCGATCCGGCTGTTAATCCTCTCCTGCATATAGTCGTAGAACGGGTTCGAGGTGACCCGCATAAGCGCCTCTTTCCCGACGCTCAACACGGACGTCTCTCCCCACAGCGCAATTGTCCCCAGGCTGATGCCATATCGGTTTTTCACGCGTGGTTCACGACCATAGAGATCGTCATCCGGCGGGAACGGCACCGCAACGTGCGACAGGGAATAAACATCCTGCGGCCAGGACTGGGCAAGCGGCACGACCGTCTCCTGCGTACTGCCTGCCGGCGTGATTTTCGCCACCGTCGAGAAACTGTGCTCGCCGGCATTGGTGATAATCGTGACACTGTAACGCCTCTGCGCGACCGGCAGCAGCGCCGTGGTGGCCGTCCAGGACGACGGTTTAAAGAGTGGACGGAAGCTCGCCGCCTGGTTGATATCAAACACTACCAGCTCGCTGCCGTTTGCCGGAAGCTGGTCAAACAGGCCGCTGACCACCGCGCGGGTGCTGACCGTAGAATCCATCACCGACTGGAACGCCAGCACCGGCGGCAAATTCGCCAGCCTGTTTTCCCGCGCCTCACGGCCAATCTGCTCCTGCAGGGCCTTCGTCAGCAGCCACGACTGGCGGGCGGCGTTCACCGGGAACGAGTTGTATTTATACGGATTATATTCCGGGGAGATATTCAGCCAGGCCGCTTTGGCAAACGGCGGCAACAGCGCCGGTAGCCCGGCGAATCCGGCGAACCGCGCAAAGGACGTCACGCCGATCATCGGTGAGAGCAGGATCATCTGCTGAGGCTTACGCAGCGCAGGGTCTTCCAGCGCATCGAGGGCATACTTCATCGCCAGCGCCCCGCCGTTGGAGTAGCCCACCAGATGCAGCGGCACGTTATTCCCCGTCAGACGCGTGGCTTCCCGCACGGCAAGCCGCGTGGCCGCCAGCCACATTTCCCAGTCCACGTCCGTCAGCGCACCGGGCGCGGTGCCGTGTCCGGGAAGACGCGGGACCACGGCCACAAAGCCGTGCTGCTGATAGTTCACGGCAAGGTGCCTGACGCTGTAAGGCGAGTCGGTCAGGCCGTGCAGCAGCACCACCGCGCCGCGGGGCTTCCCGGCTGGCATCAGCACAAAGGAGCGGTTGGCATCGGGGGCAAACTGGCCGGGCCACACCAGGCTCTGGCGGTAGTAGCGGTTTAACGGAGTTTGATCCTCGCCCGCTGCTTTCGCCGTCACCGCGTTATCCAGATCGGTGAAAATCGCCTTTTCACGGGCGAGGTACCCGGCGAAATCGGCGTTATCCAGCTCACGCACGGACATCTCATCTCCCCGCCAGGTGTGCCACAGGTGCAGTTCCGGCCCCTGCTGCGAGAGATAGACCCGCACCGCCAGCAGGACGACCAGGACGATCCCCACGACCATCCCTGTTTTCTTTGCAAGCGCCACCAGGCGCACGCTGACTTGCCAGGGCCAATTCGCCATGCCGGGATCCCTTTATGTTCACTGTCTTTCTATCTTATCAAAAATGTGAACGGGCTGACGTATTCACCAAATTCATCCCTGCCAGGTCAGCCAGTGCACCAAAAGTGAACTACGCTGCACAAATGTTGATCATTGGTTAACGAAATATTGCATGAAGTTTATTGCGCAGCGGGTTTTCGCCCTTCTGTGAACATGGCACGCGTCATGCATTGTTAAACCGGTAACACATATTCAGCTTTTGACAGCCTGTTAACAGCGAGACGGTATGACGACGAAACCCGAGATGTTAAGCCGTATCGAGGCGACCTTCAGCCAGCTCACGCCCAGCGAAAAGCGGGTCGGAAGCTGGCTGCTGGCGCACGCCGCGCAAATCCCGTTTGAAACGGCGGAGAGCGTCGGGCTGGCGAGCGGGACCAGCGGGATCACCGTCGGACGCTTCCTGCGCAAGCTGGGATATCGCAACCTGGAGGATGCCAAAAAGAGCCTGCGCGATCCGTATCAGCCCTGGGGCATGAACGAGCGCCTCGACTCCTGGCAGCAGCAGCGCCCCCTGCCCAACCGCCTTCAGCACGCCCTGTCGCTGGAAGTGGACGCCATCACGCAGGTGTATCAGCTGGCGCAAACGGACGCCTTCCGCCAGGTGGTACACCATCTGGCCCACGCAGACGCGGTTTTTGTGCTGGGGATCCAGTCCACGCGCGGGATCGCCAACGCCTTCTTCAGCCACCTTGAATACCTCCGCCCGCGGGTGAGCTATGCCGAAGGCGCTTCCGGCAGCTGGGTGGAATCCCTTAACTCCGGGTTTGCGCACCCTTATGTCGTGCTGACCGATACGCGCACCTACTCCACAATGGCGCGCCAGTACTGCCGCGTCGCGAGCGAGAAAGGCATTCCGCTGGCCTTAATCACCGACATCTGGTGCCCGTGGGCGCGGGATTACCCGATGGATTTACTGCAGGTGAAAACCGATACCGGTCATTTCTGGGATTCACTTGCCCCCGTGAGCTGTCTGTTCAACCTGCTGCTGTCGGGCGTGGTGGAAGCGCTGGGCGATGCGCTCCCGGCGCGCCTGGCGGTAAACCGACAATTACAACAAGAGTTTGGTCAATTCGAACGCTAAAGGAGCGGAGCTATGCCCGTAGAGAGTGAACTGATTGATGTGGCGAAGACGTTCCCCACGCTGCATATCGATCTGAAGTACGCCACCGCCGACAACATCACAGGCCGCCCGATCTATCAGGAGGCGCAGTGCCTGCTGCATACCGATGCCGCTACCGCGCTGGCAAAAGCCATCAGCATTGCCACGCTGGCCGGGCTGAAGCTGGTGGTCTACGACGCCTATCGCCCGCAGCAGGCGCAGGCCCAGCTGTGGGAGGCCTGCCCGAACCCGGAATATGTGGTCGACGTGGCAATTGGCTCCAACCACAGCCGCGGCACGGCCATCGACGTCACGCTGATGGACGAGCATAACGCCGTGCTGGATATGGGCGCCGGTTTTGACGAAATGCATGACCGCTCGCATCCGTATCACCCTTCCGTGCCGCCGCACGCCCAGCGCAACCGTCTGCTGTTGAACGCCATCATGTTCGGCGGCGGTTTTGTCGGGATCGGCAGCGAATGGTGGCACTTCGAACTGCCGAACGCCGCCAGCTACCCGCTGCTTGATGACCGTTTTGCCTGTTTTCCCCTGACGCACACCTCTCTTTGAACCTGGAGCACTGCCATGAAAACATCGCTTCTCTCGACCGTCATTGCCGCCACGTTGGCCCTGAGCGCCCCGCTGGCGCTGGCTGCCGTCCCGAAAGACATGCTGGTCATCGGTAAAGCCGCCGACCCGCAAACGCTCGACCCTGCCATCACCATTGATAACAACGACTGGACCGTCACCTATCCGTCCTACCAGCGTCTGGTCAAGTACAAGCCAGGCTCTACCGAGGTGGAAGGCGATCTGTCGACGGGCTGGAAAGCGTCCGACGACCAGAAAGAGTGGACCTTCACCCTGGCGGATAACGCCAAATTCTCCGACGGCACGCCGGTCAACGCCGAGGCGGTCAAACTCTCCTTTGAACGCCTGCTGAAGCTCAGCCAGGGGCCGTCTGAGGCCTTCCCGAAAGATCTGAAAGTGGAGGCCGTTGATGAGCACACGGTGAAATTCACCCTCAGCCAGCCGTTCGCGCCTTTCCTCTACACCCTGGCGAACGACGGCGCCTCCATCATTAACCCGACGGTGCTGAAGGCCAATGCCGCGGACGACGCGCGCGGCTTTCTGGCGCAAAACACCGCCGGCTCCGGGCCGTTTATGCTGAAGAGCTGGCAGAAAGGCCAGCAGCTGGTGCTGGTGCCAAACCCGCACTGGTCGGGCGACAAGCCGCACTTCAAGCGCGTCTCGGTGAAAATTATCGGTGAGAGCGCGTCGCGCCGTCTGCAGCTTTCCCGCGGCGATCTGGACATTGCCGACGCCCTGCCGGTCGATCAGCTGGCGGCCCTGAAGCAGGAAGGCAAAGTCGCCGTCGCCGAATACCCGTCTCTGCGCGTGACCTACCTCTACCTCAACAACAGCAAAGCGCCGCTCAATCAGGTGGATTTACGCCGCGCGGTCTCCTGGGCGACGGACTATGAGGGGATGGTGAAAGGCATACTGAGCGGCAACGGCAAGCAGATGCGCGGTCCGATCCCGGAAGGCATGTGGGGCTTTGACGCCACGGCCATGCAGTACAGCTTCGACGAAGCCAAAGCTAAAGCAGCCCTGGAGAAGGTCAAAGACAAGCCCGCCAGCCTGACCTTCCTCTACTCGGACAACGATCCAAACTGGGAGCCTATCGCCCTTTCGACTCAGGCCAGCCTCGGCAAGATCGGCATTAACGTCAAGCTGGAGAAACTGGCCAACGCCACCATGCGCGACCGCGTCGGCAAAGGCGATTACGACATCGCCATCGGCAACTGGAGCCCGGATTTTGCCGACCCGTACATGTTTATGAACTACTGGTTCGAATCTGACAAGAAAGGTCTGCCGGGCAACCGTTCGTTCTATGAGAACAAAGAGGTCGATTCCCTGCTGCAGGCCGCGCTGAAAACCACCGACCAGGCGGAACGCACCAAAGATTACCAGCAGGCGCAAAAGGTGGTCATCGACGAAGCGGCCTATGTTTATCTGTTCCAGAAGAACTACCAGCTGGCGATGAACAAAGAGGTCAAAGGCTTCACCTTTAATCCGATGCTCGAGCAGGTGTTTAACATCGCCACCATGAGCAAGTAACCGTTTCGCCGGGGGAAAGTGTATGACGTTCTGGAGCATCGTGCGCCAGCGCTGCTGGGGGTTACTCCTGGTGGTGGCCGGTGTCTGTATTATCACTTTTATTATTTCACACCTGATCCCCGGCGATCCGGCCCGTCTGCTGGCCGGCGACCGCGCCAGCGACGACATCGTGCAGAACATTCGCCAGCAGCTGGGGCTGGATCAGCCGCTCTACGTTCAGTTTGGCCGCTACGTGGACGCCCTGGCCCACGGTGATTTAGGCACTTCCATCCGTACCGGACGCCCGGTTGCGGAAGACCTGAAGGACTTTTTCCCCGCCACGCTGGAGCTGGCCTTTTGTTCCCTCCTGCTGGCGCTGGTCATCGGCGTGCCGCTGGGGGTTTTATCGGCGGTGTACCGCAACCGCTGGCTGGATCACCTGGTGCGTTTAATGGCGATGACCGGGATCTCCACCCCGGCCTTCTGGCTTGGGCTGGGCGTCATTGTGCTGTTCTACGGGCACCTGCAAATCCTGCCGGGCGGCGGCAGGCTGGACGACTGGCTCGATCCGCCGACGCACGTCACCGGCTTTTATCTGCTGGACGCGCTGCTGGAAGGCAACGGCGAGGTCTTTTTCAATGCGCTGCAGCACCTGATTTTACCCTCGCTGACGCTGGCATTCGTGCATCTCGGCATCGTGGCGCGTCAGGTCCGTTCCGCGATGCTGGAGCAGCTTAGCGAAGACTACATCCGCACGGCACGCGCCAGCGGCCTGCCCGGCTGGTATATCGTCCTGCGCTACGCCCTGCCGAATGCGATGATCCCGTCGATTACCGTGCTCGGGCTGGCGCTGGGGGATCTGCTTTACGGGGCCGTGCTGACCGAAACCGTCTTTGCCTGGCCGGGCATGGGCGCCTGGGTGGTGACGTCCATTCAGGCGCTCGATTTCCCTGCCGTGATGGGCTTTGCCGTCGTTGTTTCGCTGGCCTACGTGCTGGTTAATCTGGTGGTCGATCTGCTTTACCTGTGGATTGACCCGCGAATCGGGCGCGGAGGTGCCGAATGATGTTAACGCAGGAAACGCCCGTCCCGGTGAAAACCGCCAGACAACGCATCAACTGGGCAAAGCTGTTCTGGATGCTGCGTCAAAGCCCGCTCACGATCGTTGGCGGCGTCATTATGCTGGTGATGCTTTTCATTATGGTGGCCGCACCGTGGATCGTGCCGCACGACCCGAACGCGCTGGATCTGACCGCGCGCCTGCAGGCGCCGTCCGCGCAGCACTGGTTTGGCACCGACGAGGTGGGTCGCGATCTGTTCAGCCGCGTGCTGGCGGGCAGCCAGCAGTCCATTACCGCCGGGCTGGCGGTGGTGGTAATTGCGGGCGGCATCGGCTCGCTGCTGGGCTGTCTGTCCGGCGTGCTGGGCGGGCGCGGCGACGCCGTCATCATGCGGGTGATGGACATTATGCTCTCGATACCTTCCCTGGTGCTGACCATGGCGCTGGCCGCCGCGCTCGGGCCGAGCCTGTTTAACGCCATGCTGGCAATTGCGATTGTCCGCATTCCGTTTTACGTCCGCCTGGCGCGCGGCCAAACCCTGGTGGTGCGCCAGTTTACCTACGTTCAGGCGGCCCGCACCTTTGGCGCCTCCCGCTGGCATGTGATCAGCTGGCATATCCTGCGCAACGCCCTGCCGCCGCTGATCGTGCAGGCGTCGCTGGACATCGGCAGCGCCATCCTGATGGCCGCCACGCTGGGGTTTATTGGCCTGGGGGCGCAGCAGCCGACCGCCGAATGGGGGGCGATGGTGGCCGTCGGCCGTAACTACGTTCTGGACCAGTGGTGGTACTGCGCGTTTCCCGGAGCGGCGATTTTGATAACCGCCGTGGGCTTTAACCTGTTTGGGGATGGCATCCGCGATCTGCTGGATCCGAAGTCAGGAGGTAAACAGTGATGACCGACATGGTTCTCAAGATTGAAGACCTGCATCTGAGCTTCCCGATTTTCCGCGGCGAGGTCCACGCGCTGAACCACGTCTCGCTGGAGATCGGCAGGGGTGAAATTGTCGGCGTGGTGGGCGAATCCGGTTCGGGTAAATCCGTGACCGCCATGCTCGCCATGCGTCTGCTACCGGAAGGCAGCTACCGCATTCATCATGGTCAGGTGAAATTACTCGGCGAAAATGTCCTGACGGCGTCCGAGAAACAGCTTCGCCAGTGGCGCGGCGCAAAGGTCGCGATGATTTTTCAGGAGCCCATGACCGCCCTCAACCCGACGCGGCGGATTGGCAAACAGATGGTCGAGGTGATCCGCCAGCATCAACCGCTTTCCCGTCGTGAGGCGCAGCAGAAGGCGATTACCCTGCTGGAAGAGATGCAAATCCCGGACGCGAAAGCGGTCATGGCGCGCTATCCGTTTGAACTCTCCGGCGGCATGCGCCAGCGGGTGATGATTGCCCTTGCCTTCTCCTGCGAGCCGGAGCTGATCGTCGCCGACGAACCAACCACGGCGCTGGACGTCACCGTTCAGCTGCAGGTGCTGCGCCTGCTGAAGCACAAGGCGCGGGCCAGCGGCACCTCGGTGCTGTTTATCAGCCACGATATGGCCGTGGTGTCCCAGCTCTGCGACAGAATGTACGTGATGTATGCGGGCAGCGTGATCGAGAGCGGCACCACGCAAACGCTGATCCACCAGCCCGTGCATCCCTACTCTATTGGTCTGCTGCAGTGCGCGCCGGAAAACGGCCAGCCGCGCGCCCCGCTTCCCGCCATCCCCGGCACGGTGCCCAACCTCAGCCAGCTTCCGCAGGGATGCGCATTCCGCGAGCGCTGCTTTGCCGCCGGGGCGAAATGCAGCGAAACGCCGCGCCTAGCGCCCACTGGCGCAGAAGGCCAACAGGCCGCCTGCTGGTATCCACAACGGGAGAAAGCCCATGTCTGATGTACTGCTGGAACTGGATAGCGTGCACGTGAACTTTGCGGCGCGCAAAAACTGGCTGGGCCGCGTGACGGAACGGGTCCATGCGCTCAACGGGCTCGACCTTGAGATCCGTCGGGGAGAAACGCTTGGCATCGTCGGGGAATCCGGCTGTGGGAAAAGCACGCTCGCCCAGCTGCTGATGGGCATGCTCAAGCCCAGCACCGGCGCCTGCCAGCGGGCGCATCACGCGGGCGGCATGCAGATGGTGTTTCAGGATCCGCTCTCCTCGCTTGACCCGCGCCTGCCGGTCTGGCGAATCATCACCGAGCCGGTGTGGGTGCAAAAGCGCAGCAGCGAGCGCGACCGCCGCCAGCAGGCTGAAAACCTGGCGCTGCAGGTGGGTATTCGCCCGGAATATCTCGACCGGCTTCCGCACGCCTTCTCCGGCGGGCAGCGCCAGCGCATTGCCATCGCCCGGGCGCTCTCGTCCGATCCGGATATCATCGTGCTCGATGAACCCACCAGCGCGCTGGATATCTCCGTGCAGGCGCAGATCCTTAACCTGCTGGTGACGCTACAACAGCAGCGTAATCTGACCTACGTGTTGATCTCGCATAACGTCTCGGTGGTCCGGCACATGAGCGACCGCGTGGCGGTGATGTACCTTGGGCAGATTGTGGAGCTGGGCAGCGCCGCGCAGGTGCTTGGCGAGCCGCGCCATCCTTACACCCGCCTGCTGCTCGATTCGGTTCCGCGCACCGGTGAACCGCTGGATGAGACGCTGGCCTTACGCAAAACGGAGCTTCCCGGCAACCGCCGTCTGCCCGAAGGCTGTTTTTTCCGCGACCGATGCCCGATGGCCGCGCAGGGCTGCGAACGTCCTCAGCCGTTACAGCCCTCTCGCGAGGGCCGTGACGTCCGCTGCTGGCGCAGTCTGGGTTAGATTTGCGCCATCCCGCCGTCCACGAACAGCTCGGTGGCGTTAATAAAGCTGGCCGCATCGGAGGCCAGAAACGCCACCGCTTTACCCACCTCACCCGGCGCGCCTAAACGGCCGAGCGGCACCTGAGCGGCCAGCGCGTCGTACAGCCCCTGGCGGTGTTCTTCCGGCACGAGGTCGCCGAGGCCAGGCGTTTTGATTGGGCCCGGGCTTACCACGTTGACGCGGATCCCGCGGCCCTGCAAATCCAGCGCCCAGGAGCGCGCAAAGTTGCGCACGGCGGCCTTGCTGGCGCTGTAGACGCTAAAGTTTGCCGTCCCCTTAATGGACACCGTCGAGCCGGTCAGAATAATCGACGATCCGGCGGAGAGCAGCGGCAGCGCCTTCTGTACCGTAAACAGCACCCCGCGGACGTTAGTGCCGAAAATCCGGTCAAACTGCTCTTCGGTTATCGCGCCCAGCGGCAGCATATCGCCGCCACCCGCATTGGCGAACAGAATATCGAGGCGGCCTTCTTCTTTGGCTATCCGGGCATAGACCTCGTCCAGGTCCGACAGTTTTGACACGTCAGCGCGAATGCCCACTGCCGTTGAAGCGATTTCAGCCACCGCCGCGTCCAGCTCGGCCTGACGTCGTCCGGTGATGTACAGCTTCGCGCCCTGTGCAGCAAGCTCCTGCGCCGTGGCAAGACCGATGCCGGTGCTGCCGCCGGTGACCAGTGCGATTTTTCCTGAGAGAGTCGTGTTCATGTCATTTACCTTTTGTTGGGTTTGCATTGGACAAACTTTAGCCCTTGCAGGATTAGTGAAAAACCAGCAAAAATGAAAATGACTATTCACATACAGAAATAATCAGAGGGAATCTCATGGATCAGCTCATGGCGATGCGCGCCTTTACCCGGGTGGTGGAAACCGGCAGCTTTACCCGCGCGGCGGACTCGCTGAACATGCCCATCGCCACGCTGAGCAAGCTGGTGAAATCGCTTGAGACGCATCTGGAGATACGCCTCCTGCACCGGACGACTCGCCGGGTGGTCGCGACGCCGGAAGGGATGGAATACTATGAAAAAGCGCTCAGGGTCTTGATAGATATCGAAGATATCGACACCGCGTTTCGCGTTTCCCGCGCGACGCCCAAAGGGCATTTGCGGGTTGACGTGGGCGGCTCCACCGCCCGGGACGTGCTCATCCCCCTGCTGCCGGACTTTATGCGGCGCTACCCGGATATCCGCATCGACCTTGGCGTGGCCGATCGTCCGGTGGATCTGATCAGCGGTAACGTAGACTGCGTGATCCGCGGCGGCCCGCTGGACGATTCGACCCTTATCGCTCGCCATATTGGTAACGCCGAAATGGTCACCTGCGCGACGCCGGGCTACCTGAAAAACCATGGCGTTCCAGCCTATCCACAGGAGCTGTGCAACGGCCACAAGCTCATTAGCTACCTCTCGCCCGTCACCGGGCGGGCGTTTCCCTTTCGCTTCAGGCGGCATGGCGAGGCGATGGAAATCAATATCCCCCATTATCTCGGCATAAATGAAAGTAATGCCCACCTGGCGGCGGCCGTGGCAGGATTGGGGATCGTGCAGACGTTTGAGTATTCGGCAAAGCCGTATTTACAGGCGGGAACGCTGGCGCCGATCCTGGGCGACTGGCGCCCTGCCGCGTACCCTTTTCACGTGGTATACCCGCAGAACCGCCATTTGACGCACAGGCTGAAGGTATTTATTGCCTGGCTGGCGGAGGTGTTTCCCGCCGCGCTGAAGGGATAGCCGGGCACCAGCCCGGCTGAGGCTTAGTTGAGCGTATAGTCCAGCGTAATTTCGGCTTTCAGTAGCTGCGAAACCGGACAGCCCGCTTTGGCTTTCTGAATAATACCGTCGAACTGCTGTGGGGCGATGCCCGGGACGGTCACCTTGCTTTTCAGGGCAACCTTGGTGATGGCAAAACCGCCGTCCGTTTTATCGAGGGAGACATCCGCGGTGGTGTCAATGGCGTCGGCGGTATAGCCCGCTTCGCCGAGCATCAGCGACAGCGCCATCGAGAAGCAGGCCGCATGTGCCGCGCCGATCAGCTCTTCGGGGTTGGTCCCCTTTTCACCCTCAAAACGGGTATTAAAGCCATAAGGCTGTTGATTGAGAACGCCGCTCTCGGTGGAAACCGTTCCTTTACCGCGCTTAATGTCGCCAGACCAGTGTGCCGAACCGTGCTTATGAATAGTCATTCTTGCTCTCCTTTTGGCTTACAAAGGGTTAAGTATAGACTACGCATCTGACTGCCCCTGGAACACAGACAATTCCGGGACTTACACCTGCTGTACCGACAAAAAGGATAAACCTATGGCGCTAAAAATCAGGATGGCCGTTGCGATCGCTACCCTCGCTCTATCGTTGCCTTTGCAGGCGAAAACGCCCGAGAACTTTATCTATACCAGCTCCGGCGAGCTCGACGCGGCGTTCCCGCTCGTTGTGCGAAGCGATATCGGCGGCGTACAGATCGTCTACAACTGGCGCGCGCTTGAGCCTGAGAAGGATCGCTACGATTTCTCGCGCATTGAACGGGATCTCGCGCGTCTTAAGGCTGCCAGGAAAAAGCTTTTTATCCAGATTCAGGACCGTTTCTTTGAGGCGGACGCGCGCTACGTGCCGGATTATCTGATGCACGATAAGCAATACGGAGGCGGGATTGCGCCGCAGTTCGATAACCCCGGCGAAGGGAAGCCAGTCGGTTCAGGCTGGGTGGCGCGTCAGTGGGATCCCGCGGTGCGCCAGCGCTACCAGGCGCTGCTGGCCGCCCTCGCGAAACGCTTTGATGGCGAGGTATATGGCGTAAACCTGCCTGAAACCGCCATCGATCTTGACGAAAAAAATCCGCCCGCCGGATTTACCTGCGACAGCTATTTTGCGGGAGAAATGGAAAACCTGGCCTTTGCGCGCAAGGCTTTTCAGAAATCACACGTGGTGCAATACGTGAACTTCTGGCCGTGCGAATGGGATAATGACCACAACTACATGGGGCGTCTTTTTGCGTATGCCAGCGCCAACAATGTCGGCCTCGGTGGGCCGGACATTGTTCCCAACCGCAAGGCGCATATGAAGAATGCCTATCCTTTCTTCCATAAAAATAAACAGACGCTGCCGCTTATCGCCATGGCGGTTCAGGAACCGACCCTGACCTATAAGAACCCTGAGACCGGCAAGCCCTTCACCAAAGCAGAATTTGATCGGTTCGCGGAAAATTATCTCGGGGCGGATATTATTTTCTGGAGCACGACCTCCCCCTGGCTAAAGGCTAAGTAAATGACGGCAAACGCCGCGCTCATGCCAGATAGCGGGCCAGCTCATCAAGGAACGCCCGCAGCGCGGCAGGCTGGTATTCCCGGGACTGATAAATACCATGGATGGCCAGCGGCTTCGGCTCCAGCGCCGCCAGTACCGGCACCAGCCATCCCTTCTCCAGCGCGGCACGCGCTTCACGCTCCGGCAGCATGGCGATACCGCAGTGCTTAATCGCCGCGTCCATCAGCAGCGAAGAGATGCTGGCGCTCAGGTTGCCGCTAACGGCCACGCTCAGGCTTTCGCCTTCCGGCGTCAGGAAGTGCCAGGACTGCCCGGCAAAAAAGCTGTAGTGCAGGCAGTTATGCCGGGCTAGCTCTTCGGGGCTGCCGGGCGTGCCGTGCTGCGCCAGATAGTCCGGCGAGGCGCAAAGGACCGAACGACACTCCCCCAGCCGACGGGCAATCATGCCGGGTTCAGGGTTATCGGTAATGCGTACGGCAACATCAATGCGCTCTCCCACCAGGCTGACCGGGTGGTTATTCACGTCCAGTTCGATGCGCAGCTGCGGGTAGCGCGAGAGCAGACCGGGCAGGACCGGCGCAATCAGGTGCATGGCGGTAAAGTGCGCGCAGGCCACCCGCAGGGTGCCAGACGGGAGATCTTTTTCCGACTGGCCTTCAATTTCCTGCGAGATCTGCGAGAGCGTCCGCGTTTTTTGCAGCACCTTTTCGCCTGCCGCGGTCAGCGTCAGCTTGCGCGTGGAGCGGTTTACCAGCCGCGTGCCCGCCCATTTCTCCATCTGTTCAAGGTAGCGGCTCACCATTGGGCGGGAAATACCCAGCGCCCGGGCCGCCGCGCTCAAACTTCCCAGCTCGCATATTCGGTTGTAAACCTGAGCGGCAATCACGCGATCCATATCAACTCCATCTGCTCGATTTATGAAACTAAGCATGTCTTGTTTCAGGAATTCTGGCAAATGCGAATTTCCGTACAATAGAGACATTCCTGAACAACAGAGACAACAGCATGAAATTCACTCACCTTGCCCTGCTTTCCACCCTTTTCACGCCGGCTGCTTTTGCCGCGCCGTTAAGCATTGATACCTATAACCCGCAGGAGAAAGGCATTTTCGCTGTCTCCTCCACGCTGGTTTCCGGCCCGAAAGAGGCGGTGCTGTTTGACGCGCAGTTCAGCGTGAAGGATGGCGAAGCGCTGGTAGAGAAAATTCGTCAAAGCGGTAAGACCCTGAACAAGATTGTGATCACCTCCGGCGATCCGGATTTCTATTTTGGCCTGCAGCCGCTGGTCAAAGCCTTCCCGAACGCCAAAGTGGTGGCCACGCAGCACGTGGTTGATCACATCAAGGCCACTAAAGACGCCAAGCTCGCCTTCTGGGGTCCGCAGATGAAAGACGGCGCGCCAACGGAGCTGGTCGTCCCGCAGGTGCTCGCCTCCACCACGTTTATGGTTGACGGGGAGAAGATCGACATCGAACA
The DNA here is from genome assembly GCF_052983755.1 of Enterobacter sp. CFEC122. NCBI lineage: Bacteria > Pseudomonadati > Pseudomonadota > Gammaproteobacteria > Enterobacterales > Enterobacteriaceae > Enterobacter > Enterobacter sp. CFEC122. The sequence goes on from NZ_JBRIQR010000003.1 coordinate 78,915, forward strand.
GCCTGACAGCTATGCGGCCTATGTATGGATCCCGTCCGCAAAGACCATCCTCGGCGGCACTGGCGTAGCCTGGGGGATTCACGTCTGGACGGCGGACACCCAGACAGCGGAAAGCCGTAAGCAGTGGCAGGAAACGCTGGTGAACATGGCGGCGCACAAACCCGAGCGCGTAATCCCGGGTCACTATCTGGGTACCCCGCCAGCCGGGACGGGTGCGATTGATTTTACCCGTGACTATCTCCAGCGCTTTGAAAAGGCCTTGTCCGTTCATAAAGATTCTGCGGGCGTCATCAGCACCCTGAAAAAACAGTATCCGAATCTGGCTGAAGAGAGCTCGCTGGAATTAAGCGCTAAGGTGAATACCGGCGAAATGAAGTGGTAATTTAAACGCTGCTCCTGCTATTTTTTCGAGATAGCAGGAGCACCGTCATAATATTCTCTCAGCGCCACGTCGATTTACACCCGCATTTCAAAAGCACACAAAAGCATACACTTATGTCATTTTTATTTCTAAGATGAATCTGAGCCACAACCGTGAAAATATTTGCCATTCTGTTTGTGAATTAAATTTTTTGCGAGCCGTACCATTAAACAGACAACGACACGGAGGCAGCATGTTTACTTATTACCCGGCAAATACCGCAGCAGCACAACCTGAACTCGTTAACGCGATTGCACAGGGTCTTCACGCCGAGCACGGTGCTGTGACTGAAGATGACATTTTGATGGAACTCACCAAGTGGGTGGAATCCACAGATAATGACATCCTCAGTGACATCTACCAGCAGACCATTAACTACGTCGTCAGCGGGCAAAACGCACCCTTGTAAAAACCTGCTAAGCTGGATCTGCAACCTAAGGGGTTACATTTCGTTTGCGTAAGCAAACTGGTCCTTAAAACTATCAACAGGATTGAGGAGTTAATATGAAATCGAACCGTCAGGCACGCCATATTCTGGGACTGAACTACAAGCTTTCTAATCAGCGCAAAGTGGTGATTGAAGGCGACCATGAAACGCAAGTCACTCACGCCACCGGCAGAAAACGCCACGCCGGCAAGTAAGTTCCAGACTGAGATCCAGAACACCATCGGTAATCCCGGTGGTGTTTTTGTTTATGTGTTGCGGTAATTAATATTTAGCTCCTTTATAATACCGCCGGACCGCACCCCATCGCACAGGCCAGAAAGATGACAAACAGCAGTGTCAGGGACGGATCTTCATAAAAAGAGTGAGTGACATGGACAACAAACTGAAAAAACATCGTTCCTTATACATCCCATACGCCGGACCGGTTTTACTCGAATTCCCCCTGCTCAACAAAGGCAGCGCCTTCAGCATGGAAGAGCGCAGCAGCTTTAACCTGCTGGGTCTACTGCCCGAAGTGGTTGAAACCATTGAAGAACAGGCAGAGCGCGCGTGGATCCAGTACCAGGGTTTCAAAACGGAAATCGACAAACACATCTACCTGCGCAACATCCAGGACACCAACGAAACCCTCTTCTATCGCCTGGTGCAAAACCATCTCGAAGAGATGATGCCGGTGATCTACACCCCGACGGTGGGTGCCGCCTGCGAGCGTTTCTCCGAGATCTACCGCCGCTCCCGCGGGGTATTCATCTCTTATCAGAACCGTCACAACATGGACGATATTCTGCAGAACGTGCCTAACCACAACATTAAAGTAATTGTGGTGACCGACGGCGAACGTATTCTCGGCCTCGGCGACCAGGGCATCGGCGGGATGGGGATCCCTATCGGTAAACTTTCTCTGTATACCGCCTGCGGCGGGATCAGCCCGGCGTATACCCTGCCGGTGGTGCTGGACGTCGGCACCAACAACCAGCAGTTGCTCAACGACCCGCTCTATATGGGCTGGCGCCATCCGCGTATTACCGACGACGAGTACTATCAGTTTGTCGACGACTTCATCCAGGCCGTGAAGCACCGCTGGCCGGACGTGCTGCTGCAGTTCGAAGACTTCGCGCAGAAAAACGCGATGCCGCTGCTGAACCGCTATCGCGATGAGATCTGCTCCTTTAACGACGATATCCAGGGCACCGCGGCCGTGACGGTGGGTACGCTCATCGCCGCCAGCCGTGCGGCGGGAAGCCAGCTGAGCTACCAGAAAATCGTCTTCCTGGGCGCAGGCTCCGCGGGCTGCGGTATTGCCGAGCAGATTATTGCCCAGACCCAGCGCGAAGGCTTAAGCGAAGAGCTGGCCCGCTCCCGCGTCTTTATGGTGGACCGTTTCGGCCTGCTGACCGACGGCATGCCGAACCTGCTGCCGTTCCAGACCAAGCTGGTGCAGAAACGCGAAAACCTGAAAAACTGGGATACCGACAACGAAGTCCTTTCCCTGCTGGACGTAGTGCGCAACGTGAAGCCGGATATTCTGATCGGCGTTTCCGGGCAAACCGGTCTCTTCACCGAAGAGATTATTCGCGAGATGCACAAGCACTGCGAGCGCCCTATCGTGATGCCGCTGTCTAACCCGACTTCCCGCGTGGAGGCGACGCCGCAGGACATCATCGCCTGGACCGAAGGTAATGCGCTGGTGGCCACCGGCAGCCCGTTCGATCCGGTGGTGTGGAAGGATAAAACCTATCCGATTGCCCAGTGCAACAACTCATACATCTTCCCGGGCATTGGTTTGGGCGTGATTGCCTCCGGCGCGTCCCGCATCACCGACGAAATGCTGATGTCGGCGAGCGAGACCCTGGCGGGCCACTCGCCGCTGGTCAACGACGGCGAAGGTCTGGTTCTGCCCGAGCTGAAGGACATTCACAAGGTGTCGCGCGCTATCGCGTTTGCAGTGGGTAAAATGGCACAGCAGCAGGGCGTGGCGGTGAAAACCTCTGCCGACGCGCTGCAGCAGGCCATCGACGACAACTTCTGGAAGCCTGAATACCGCAGCTATCGCCGTACGTCGATTTGATCCGCTTTGACCGTTCCCTCTCCCAGTGGGAGACGCGGTGCGGCCCAATCGCCCGGTGGCGCTTCGCTTACCGGGCCTACGGGGGCTCTCCCTGTGGGCTCAGGAATCCCAGTAATTTTTACCGGATGCGATGAATGTTGCTTCAGGAAAATGAATGACTTACAGCGACGCCCTGGTCCGGCTGTAAATCGCCGAAGCGTTTCCGTAAGGCCGGGGCGAGGCGCAGGGATGCGCCGAGAGGGCGTGGCCTGCAGGGATGCAGGCTCATGCCCGACCCGATAGCCTGAAGGAATAAGCTGAGGGCACCGCGAAGCGGCGATTTACCGCCGGGAGCCCGGGTCGCCAGGGTGGTGGCGACTGAGCCACCCTGGCACGTTCACCGGTCACATCGCTAAAGAGTAGCAAGGAACATAAAGTGAACGTAATGACCACCAGAGCCGTATGTTCCCCTCACCCTAACCCTCTCCCATAGGAGAGGGAATTACATTCGTCCCCCCCCTAGCCAAACCCCTTTTCCCCCGCTACACTCCTTTCATCCATTAACCAACTGAATATATAAGGAGGCCAATTATGCTGTATCGTGAAATTTTCAATGTTTCACATACATTTGGTGATCGCACCCGCTCAAGCGTTATCGGTATCGTGCTGCGATAACTTCGGCTTGAGCGAAGACACCAACCCCTGAAATCCCTTCTCTCGGGCTTACTGAGTTATCGTCAGCGATGTTTGACGAGGCATAAACATGCCTGTAACTCTTGGGTAAGCAACAATGAGCACTTTACTCACTGCACAATCTTTACGCGTTGATACGGCGTTTGGCACGCTCTTCGACTCACTCTCCTTTACGCTGAAAAAAGGCGACCGCATTGGCCTGCTGGGCGATAACGGCTGCGGAAAAAGTACGCTGCTGAAGGTGCTGGACGGCACGGATTCCCCTGCTGCCGGAACGGTAGCGCTGGCCGGGCATTGCCTGATGGCGCGCGTGGAGCAACATCTCCCGGACGCTATTTTACCGCTCACCATGCTGGATGCCGTCCTGGCCCAGCTGCCCGCAGCGGAACGGGACAGCCTGCGCTGGAAAGCCGAAACGCTGCTGGCAGGCATGGGCTTTACGCCGCAGGATATGATGCTGCACTCCGCCACGCTGAGCGGCGGGCAGCACACCCGCCTGCTGCTGGCCCGGGCGCTGATTCACGAGCCGGACCTGCTCCTGCTGGATGAACCCAGCAACCACCTTGACCTGCCGACCATGCTCTGGCTGGAGCACTTTTTACAGACCTGGTCGGGCAGCTTTGTGCTGGTCTCGCATGACAGACAGCTGCTGGATGCCGTCACCAACGGCAGCTGGATCCTGCGCGATAAAACGCTGCACTACTTTGCCCTTCCCTGCACGGCGGCACGTCAGGCGCTGGAAGCCAAAGATGAGACCGACGCGCAGCGCCACAAGGCGGAGCAAAAGGAGATCGACCGCGTGACCGCCAGCGCCAAACGTCTGGCGACCTGGGGTAAGGTTTACGACAACGAAGACCTGGCTCGCAAAGCCAAACAGATGGAAAAACAGGTCGAACGGCTCAAAGAGAGCCAGACCGCGCTCACGGCGGGCAGCCCGTGGACGTTAACCCTGCGCGGCGACGCGCTGCGGGCTGACCGTCTGCTGGAGATGGAAAACCTCGGCGTCCCGCCCGCGCCTGGGCTACCGCCGCTGTTTAACATCGAAACGGCGCGGCTGAAAAGCGGCGATCGCGTGGCGATTGTCGGTCGTAACGGCTGCGGTAAATCGTCGTTGATGAAGCTTATCTGGCGACATTTTTCCGATGAACCGGCGGACAGTGGGCTGAAAATCCATCCGCGCGTCTCGCCGGGCTACTACGACCAGACGCTGCATCAGCTGCCGGATGACGCCACGCTGCTCGACGCGCTGGAACCTTTTGCACCGGATCCGCAGAACCGCAAAATGGCGCTCATCAGCGCCGGGTTCCCGTGGTCCCGCCATGGGCAGAAAGTCAGCACGCTCAGCGGCGGCGAGCGTTCGCGCCTGCTGTTCGTGGGCCTGACGCTTGCCCGCTACAGCCTGCTGATGCTGGATGAGCCCACCAACCACCTGGACATGGAAGGCAAAGAGGCGCTGGCGCAAACCCTTCAGCAGTTCGAAGGCGGCGTGCTGCTGGTCAGCCATGACCGTCAGTTAATTAGCCAAAGCTGCAACCGTTTCTGGCTGATTGAGGACGGTACGCTGAGCGAATGGCACGATGCAGAAGCGGTGTTTGAGCGGCTGCGTGAACGCGCGGGGCTGGTGACAGCCGCTGCACCCGCTGTCGCCGCGACGGTTCACCCCTCGCCGCATGACGATCTGCTTGAACGGCTGATCGCACTGGAAACGCTGCTGGAAGACGATCTGGCGCGCAAGCCAAAGCATCAAAAGCCGCAGCTCCAGGCGCAATGGCGTAAAGAGATTGAGGAGATAGAAGCCCAGCTGTAAGTCTGCGCCCGGCGAGCGCCTCGCCGGGCCAGCATTTTCCCCCCTTAATTATTAGAGGATCGCCGTATTCTTAATCTGAAATCGAATCAAATGATGACATTATGTTGCCGCAGCCTTGCATTACCAGGCTAATGTATTAATCCTTAAGGGGTATTACACCTGCTATGCAGATTCTTATCATGAACAAGGAGATACACATGAAGGCTGCTGTTGTCACTCAGGACCACCAGGTCAGCGTCACCGAAAAAACCTTACGCCCGCTTAAGCATGGGGAAGCCCTGCTGAAGATGGAGTGCTGTGGCGTATGCCATACCGATCTTCACGTGAAGAACGGTGATTTTGGCGACAAGACCGGGGTTATCCTGGGCCATGAAGGAATTGGTATCGTGAAAGAAGTCGGCCCTGGCGTGAAGTCGCTGAAAGTCGGCGACCGCGCAAGCGTGGCCTGGTTCTTTGAAGGCTGCGGCCACTGCGAATACTGTAATTCCGGCAACGAAACCCTGTGCCGTGACGTGAAAAACGCCGGTTACTCCGTTGACGGCGGCATGGCGGAAGAGTGCATCGTCACCGCGGATTACGCGGTAAAAGTGCCGGACGGTCTGGATTCGGCGGCGGCCAGCAGCATTACCTGCGCTGGCGTGACCACCTACAAAGCGGTGAAGGTGTCGGGTATTAAACCGGGCCAGTGGATTGCGATTTACGGTCTGGGCGGGCTGGGCAACCTCGCGCTGCAGTACGCCAAAAACGTCTTTAACGCCAAAGTCATCGCCCTTGACGTGAACGACGAACAGCTGAAGCTGGCGGCCAGCATGGGTGCGGATTTAACCATCAACTCCCGCAGCGAAGATGCCGCTAAGATTGTGCAGGAAAAAACTGGCGGCGCGCATGCCGCAGTCGTCACTGCCGTCGCAAAAGCGGCCTTCAACTCGGCGGTAGATGCCGTGCGTGCCGGTGGCCGCGTGGTCGCGGTTGGCCTGCCGCCGGAAGCGATGAGCCTCGATATTCCGCGTCTGGTGCTGGACGGCATTCAGGTGGTGGGTTCGCTGGTCGGTACCCGTCAGGATCTGCAGGAGGCCTTCCAGTTTGCGGCCGAGGGCAAAGTGGTACCTAAGGTCACGATGCGTCCGATCGAGGACATCAACGCCATCTTCAAAGAGATGGAACAGGGCCAGATCCGTGGCCGTATGGTGATTGACCTGCGTTCGTAATCACCCACCGTACATCGCCGCTCCTTACCGGGGCGGTTTTTTTATAGCCATTTTCCGGCAATCCTTATCTTAATTCCTTTGTTCCCTTGTTTTCCCCCGCGCCCGATGATGAATCCGACGCTAACAAGAAGATAACAAAGGAATTCACCATGCAAACCCCATTTCGTCTGCCGCTGCTGACGGCGCTGATTCTGACGACCACCGCAGCCTGGTCCGCCGATGCGCCGGTCAAAGGCGGCACGCTGATTTATCTGGAGCAACAGGCGCACACTAACCTCTATCCGCCCGCCGGCGGCTTCTACCCGAACGGCGGCATTCTGAACCAGATCACCGACAAACTGACGTGGCAAAATCCAAAGACGCTGCAGGTCGAACCGTGGGTGGCCGAAAGCTGGACCACCAACGCCGATAAAACCGAATACACCTTTAAAATTCGCCCGGGGATAACCTTCTCCGACGGCACGCCGCTGGACGCCAACGCCGTAGCAAAAAACTTTGATACCTACGGCTTAGGCAACAAGGCGCAGCGCCTGCCGGTGTCAGAAGTGATCAATAACTACGATCGCAGCGAAGTGGTCGACCCGCTGACCGTGAAGTTCTACTTCAAAAAACCGTCGCCGGGGTTCCTGCAGGGCACGGCCACGATTGGCTCGGGCCTGGTCTCGCTCAGCACGCTGAAGCGCAACTTTGAAGAGCTGGGTGACGCCCGGCATATCATCGGCTCCGGCCCGTTTGTGGTGAAGGACGAGAAGCTGGGTCGCGAAGTGACGCTGGAAGCGCGTAAGGACTACCAGTGGGGGCCCAAAAATCTGGCGCAACAGGGGCCAGCCAATCTTGATGGCATCAAGTTTATCGTGACTCAGGAAGACAGCGTGCGCGTCGGCGCCCTGCTGGCCGGTCAGGCCGACTTTATCCGCCAGGTGCAGGCGTATGACGAAAAGCAGGCGACCGATCAGGGCTATAAGATCTACGCTGCCCCAACGCGCGGGGTGAACGACAGCATCAGCTTCCGCCCGGATAACCCGCTGGTCTCCGATATTCGCGTGCGCCAGGCGCTGCTGCATGCCACCAATGCAAAACAGGTGGTTGAGACCCTCTTCTCGGCTAACTATCCGCAGGCGAAGTCGGTGATTGCCGATTCCGCCGCTGGCTTTGTCGATCTCAGCGACAAATTGACCTTTGACCCGGCTAAAGCTAACCAGCTGCTGGACGAGGCGGGCTGGAAAGCGGGCAGCGACGGGATCCGCGCCAAAGACGGCCAGCGGCTGGCGCTGACGGTATATGAATCCCTGCCGCAGCCGCAAAACAAAGAGGTGTTGCAGCTGGTTGCCCAGCAGTGGCGACAGGTGGGCGTGGCGCTGAGCGTGAAAGCCGGTGACGCAGGCAGCCGCACGCTGGATAACCTTGACCCGCTGAAAACCCCGTTAACCGTCTCCGAAGTGGGCCGCGCCGATCCTGACGTGGTGAAAAGCATGTTCTACCCCGCTAACCGCGACGCGCTGCTGCAAAAAGGCGGCTCCAGTGACAAGGTCAAAAGCTTCCGTGACGACAAGCTGAATGCGCTGCTGGTGGATATCTCCGCCGAAGTCGACCCGCAAAAACGCCTGCAGCTGACCGGCGATGCCCAGCGCTACCTGCTGGATAACGCCTACGTCATTCCGATTTTCGAGGAGCCGCAGGTCTTTGCCGGTGCGCCGTGGCTAAAAGGCGTGAATTTTGAAGCGGTCGGCCGCCCGTCGTTCTACGGCGCGTGGCTTGAGAAACACTGAGGAGCTGACGATGCGCCACGCACTTCTTCAACGCTTTGGGCACGGGCTGCTGGTGCTGTGGGCCGCCTTTACCCTTTCGTTCGGGTTGCTCCAGGTGCTGCCGGGCGACGCGGTGCTGATTAAATTTCAGAACCCGGACCTGGGCTTAAGCCCGGCGCAAATCGAGGAGATGCGCGTGGCCTACGGCGCGGACAGCCCGCTGTGGCAGCAATACGGCCACACGCTGCTGGCGATGCTGCGCGGGGATTTCGGCTACTCGTTACAGGCAGGCGTGCCGGTCAGCGAGCTGATTGCCAGCAATCTGCCGGATACCCTGAGTCTCGCCCTGCCCGCCTTTTTACTCGCGGTCCTGCTGGCGTTTGCGCTGGCCTTTGCGTCGCGCCTGCCGGGTCTGCGCTGGCTAAGTAATACTCTCCAGTCGCTGCCGGTCCTGTTTATCTCCTTACCGACGTTCTGGCTGGGGATTGCCCTCATCCAGCTCTTTTCTTTCCAGCTGCGGCTGATCCCGGTGATTAACCCGACGCCGCTGCAGGGGTTGATCCTGCCGATCGTGACCGTCGCGATCCCGATCTCCGCCCCGCTGGCGCAAATCCTGATGCGCAGCCTGGACCAGGTGGCGACGCAGCCGTTTGTCGCCGTGGCCCGCGCCAAAGGGCTGAGTGAAACCGTCGTCCTGTGGCGCCACGTCACCGGCAACGCGCTGCTGCCGGTACTCAATATTGCCGGGCTGCTGCTGGGCGAGCTCATTGCCGGAGCGCTAATCACCGAAACCGTATTTGGCCGCAGCGGGCTCGGGCAGCTGACCCAGCAGGCGGTAAATAACCAGGACATCGCCGTGCTTCAGGCGGTGGTGATGATTTCCGCCCTCGGCTTTGTCCTGATCAATCTGCTGGTGGACCTGCTGATGCCGCTGCTGGATCCCCGTCTGCAAACCGTTACCGGAGGTGCATCATGAGCCTGGTCGATTACGCTGCCGCGGCGCGAAAACGCGTTCCCGGCTGGCAGGGCGTCGCGTGGCAGCCGGGACTGTGGCTGGCGTGGGCGGTGATTATTCTCGCGATTTTTGCCGCCGTGGCGCCCGGCCTGTTAACCCACTACAGCCCGATTGAGGGCATCGCCGGAGCGCAACGTCTGGCGCCGCAGGCGGGCCACTGGCTCGGCACCGATCAGCTTGGCCGCGATGTTTACACCCGTATTGTGTACGGTGCGTCCCACTCCCTGAGCGCGGCGCTCGCTGCCGTCACGATGGGGCTGGTGGTGGGCACCGGTCTCGGGGTGATCGCCGGGGCGTTCGGAGGACGCGTCGAGTCTTTCCTGATGCGTTTTGTCGACGTGCTGTTGTCCATTCCGTCTCTGCTGCTCTCGCTGACGGTCATTATTCTGCTCGGGTTTGGCACCGTTAACGCCGCCATTGCCGTCGGCGTGGCTTCCATTGCCAGCTTCGCCCGCCTCGCGCGCGGTGAAGTGGTGCGCATCCGCCATACGGATTATGTCGAGGCGGCGTTTGGCAGCGGCGGGACGTTCCTGGCGGTGCTGTGGCGACACATCCTGCCCAACGCCTTAACCGCCGTCCTTGCCTTTGCCACGCTGCAGTTTGGTCAGGCCATTCTGGCCCTCTCCACGCTGAGCTTTCTCGGCTACGGCACCCCGCCGCCCGTACCGGAATGGGGCTTATTGATCGCCGAAGGGCGTAACTATCTCTCTACCGCCTGGTGGTTAACCACCTTCCCCGGCGTGGTCGTCATCGCCGTCGTGCTTGCCACCAACCGTATCAGCCAGCAGTTCAGCGGAGGCCTGAAATGACCGTACTCTCGGTAGAAAACCTGACCATCAGCTACCGTACCGCGCGCCGATGGCGCGAGGTGGTGCATAACGTCAGCTTCGCCCTTCAGCGGGGGGAAATGCTGGCCTTTGTCGGCGAATCCGGTTCCGGCAAAACGACCACGGCGCAGGCGATCATTGGCCTGCTGGCGGATAACGCCCGTCGGGATGCCGGGAAAATCGTGCTCAACGGCGAGGAGATTAGCCGGTGGTCAGCGAAGCGTCTCGATACCCTTCGCGGCGCGCGAATCAGCCTGGTTCCGCAGGATCCGGGTAATTCACTCAACCCGGTGAAGACGATCGGCGTACAGGTCGGGGAAATCATTCAGCAGCACCAAAAGGTAACGACACTCCAGCGCGACGAGCAGGTGCTCGCCCTGCTGACAAAGGTGGGACTGAGCCATCCCGAACAGCGCATGAAGCAGTATCCGCATCAGCTCTCCGGCGGGATGAAACAGCGTGTGCTGATTGCCATCGCCATTGCCCTGAGCCCGGACGTCATCATTGCCGATGAGCCCACCAGCGCGCTGGACGTGACGGTGCAAAAACGCATTCTCGACCTGCTGGATATCCTGCGCCGGGAATCGGGCACCGCCGTTCTGTTTGTCACCCACGATCTGGCCCTGGCCGCCCAGCGCGCGGACAGGCTGCTGGTGTTTCGCAACGGCGAGGTTCAGGAGCACGGCGACACCGCCGATATCGTCCGCACGCCGCAGCACGCCTACACCCGTCAGCTGCTGAGCGATCTTCAGGGCCAACGCCTGACCATCGCCCCGGTAGCGGGCCTTCCGCTGGCGTCACCGGCCATTCGCGCCCGCGCCATCAGCAAACGGTTCTCGCTGGGTAAAGGTCATCAGCTTCAGGCGCTGGATCGGGTGACGTTTGACGTCAGGCGCGGCAGCACGCATGCGCTGGTCGGTGAATCCGGCTCCGGGAAAACCACCCTCGCCCGTATTTTGCTGGGTTTTGAACAGGCGGATAACGGGCAGGTCATTATTGATGACATTGATGCCACCGCGCTCAGCCGCGAGGCCCGCCGTCAGCTGCGCCAGAAGATCCAGTTTGTTTACCAGAATCCGTTCGCCTCTCTCGACCCGCGTCAGACGCTGTTCGAGATCATCGAAGAGCCCCTGAAGAACTTTTCTCGCCTCGCCAAGGCGGAGCGAAAGGCCCGGGTGGAGACCGTGGCGCAGCGGGTTGCCCTGCCCGTCGAACTCCTGACCCGCACCGCCAGAGAGCTTTCAGGCGGGCAGCGCCAGCGCGTAGCCATCGCCCGGGCGCTGATCCTGGAGCCGACCATTCTGGTGCTGGACGAAGCCACCTCCGCGCTGGACGTCACCGTCCAGGCGCAGATCCTGGCGCTGCTTCAGCAGCTGCAGCAGCAGTTGGGATTAACCTACCTGTTCATCACGCACGATCTCTCTACCGTTCGCCGGATCGCCCACAGCGTCACGGTGCTGCGCAGCGGTCAGGTGGTCGAACACGGTGACGTCGAGACCTTATTCACGTCACCGCAGAACGACTATACCCGCGAGCTGATTGCCGCCATTCCCCATTTTTCACCCGCTACGGAGGAGTTCGCATGACGCGAAAACGCCTGGGATTTTTCACCCGCCTGCTTGACGACGCCACGCCGAAAGAGCGCTATCGACTGGCTACAGAACAGATCCGCCACGCTGAACGCCACGGTTTTGACAGCGCCTGGATTGCCCAGCACCACTTCCACGAAAGTGAAGGCGGCCTGCCGTCGCCGCTGCTGTTTCTGGCCCACGTTGCGGCGCATACCGAAACCATCCGGCTGGGCACGGCCATCATCACCCTTCCGATGGAAAACCCGCTGCGCGTGGCGGAAGATGCGGCGGTGCTGGATTTACTCGCCGATGGACGTCTCGAAGTCGGCTTTGGTTCGGGCGGCACGCCGACCTCTTTCCTGCCGTTCGGACTGACGTTTGAACAGCGCGGCGCGGCCTTTGCTGACCATTTGCATGTGATCCAGAGCGCCTGGCGCGGGGATTCGCTCACCCATCCGGATAACCACCTTTATCCGCCAGCGCCACAGCTGGCTGACAGGATCTGGATTGCCACCTTTTCCGTCGACGGCGCCGTTCGCGCCGCGCGGGCCGGACACGGGTTAATGCTCTCCCGCACGCAGCCGCGTCCGGCAGACCAGTTGGATCTCACGCTCGACGCGATCCAGAACCCGATTGTGGATGCCTACCTTGAGGCCCTGCCTGCCGGTATCGCACCGCGTATTCTGGCCTCCCGTACGGCATTCGTCGCCGACAGCGATGACTACGCGCTGAAGGTTGCGACGCCGGGTCTCACCAGACAGGCCCAGCAGCATCGCGCTGCCGGACACGCGGTTAAGGGTGACACCGTCACCGATTTTCGTCGCCAGTTCGACGCCCACATCGGTTCGCCCGAGACGGTGCTGCGTTCGCTGCAGGCCGATTCCGTTCTCCGGCGCGCCACGGACATCTCATTCCAGGTCCATTCGGTCGAGCCCACCCATCGCGACACCCTGCGCTCTATCGAACTGATCGCCGAACATATTGCCCCCCACATCCTTTGAGGAGACACCTATGTCATTAAGTCACGACATTCTCGCCGAGCTGGCGGAAATCAAACCCGGTTCCCCTCTGGCAGAGGCGCGCGCCACGCGGGACGCCGCCACGCGCCACGCCCAGGGCAGCTACGAAATCTTATTCACTCAGCAGGATAGCGATTTTGCGCTGAACGAGCGCTTCGCCGTCGCGGCAAAAGTTGCGAGGTGGCACAACGCGGAGGCGCTGGCCGCGCACTATGCGGGGTTTGGCCTGGCAGACCCGACCTCAGCCCGTCTGACGCCGGCGCTCAATTTCGCGCGCCTGCTGACCTTCTCCCCCGTCGAAGCCACGCCGACATCGTTAAGGGCGCTGACCCAGGCGGGATGGAGCAAGGAAGGAATCGTGACCCTGGCGCAGCTTATCGCCTTTGTCAGCTTCCAGAGCCGACTGATTGCCGGCCTGCGGCTGCTGAACGACAGGCCTGTCGCCACAAGCGATGCGCCGGTGGCGGCAGGCGTCTGGCACACGAACGCCACCACGGCCACCGGGAAGGCGGCTCCCGTCGCCTTCACCCAGCAGGAGCTGGGCTGGGAGCCGTGGATCGCCGCCAAACCGCTGGCGGATTTTCGTGATGACGAGGTTGCTATACTGGCGAAGTTTGGCCACACCGATTCCGACTATTTCCGCCTGCTGGGGCGCAACCTGCCGGTGCTTGAACAGCGCACGCTAACGGATAAAGGGATTTTTTATACGCCGGGGGGGTTGCCGCGCGCCGAGCGCGAGCTGGCCGCAACGGTCGCCAGTAAAATCAACGGCTGCATTTACTGCGCATCTGTCCATGCGCGGAAAGCCAGCCAGCTGTCAAAGGATGACGCGGCGGTAGAGGCCCTGCTGGCCGTGCGTCCGGGGCAATCCCTGAGCGAGGGGCAGTCTGCGCGCTGGCAGGCGGAAATTAACTTTGCGGCAGCGCTGTCGGTTACGCCGCCTGCCGCCACGCCGCTGCACCTTGCCGCACTCGAAAAAGAGGGGCTGGATACCCTGGCGCAGCTTGACCTGGTGCAGTCCGCCGCGTTCTTCGCCTGGGCCAACCGCCTGATGCTGACCCTTGGCGAGCCCTGGCTTGCCTGACCCGATCAGGCTAGCGCGCGAGCGTTAGCCTGAGCCTGCCTGGCCCGCAGATAACCGTAGATCAGCAGCGCGCTCATGGCCGAGAAAGAAAGTATCGCCGCAGGCAGCGTGACGTAGAGCCAGCTAAAGCCGAGGGTAATCATCATCCCGCCAAAGTACGCGCCAATCGCGCTGCCGAGATTAAACGCCATCTGCCCGCCCGCGGCCCCCAGCATCTCCCCGCCCTTCGCATTTTGCAGAAGCAGGATCTGCAGCGGCGCAGAAAGCGCGAACAGTCCGGCGCAGCAGATAAAGCCCATCACCAGCGAGGCCGTTTTCAGTTCACCGCAGGCAAAAAGCAGCAGCAGCGAGGCGACAATCACCATGTCGGTAGTCGCCGCAATGCGCAGCGGGCTAAAGCGTCCCGAGAGTTTGCCGCTCAACAGATTGCCCAACACCATGCCAAGGCCCATCAGCATCATGATGATCGTCATCATGCCTTCGGAGAAGCCAGAAACGTTGACCATAAACGGTTTGACGAAGCTGAACCACGCGAATACACCTGCGTTACCAAACATGGTGGCGGCAAAAATCAGCCAGGGCTCCGGTTTCTTCAGGAACTGGAACTGCTCGGTCAGTTTAATTTCTGATTTGTCATGAATGTCCGGCACCCAGATCAGCACCGAGAGGATCACCAGCGCATCGAACAGGGCTATCAGGAAAAAGGTATAACGCCAGCTGAACTGGTGCCCCAGCCAGGTGCCGAGCGGCACACCCACCAGGTTGGCGACGGTCATTCCGGCGATCATCCCGGCCACCGCGACCGTCACCTTCCCCGGCGGCGCAATTTTAGACAGAATAATCGCCCCGACGCCGAAAATCGCGCCGTGCGGAAAACCGGAAATCAGCCGCCCCAGCGCCAGCCAGAAATATGACGTAGAAAACGTAAACAGGGCGTTGCCAACAGCGCACATCGCCACCAGAAACAGCAGCGTGGTTTTTAACGAGAACTTGCCTGAGAAGAGCGCCACAATCGGGGCGCCAATCACCACGCCGAAGGCATAAAACGAGATCATATTCCCGGCGGAGGGAATCGAAATACCGGTGTCATGCGCCAGCTCGGTTAACACGCCCATGATGCCAAATTCAGCCATGCCCAGGCCAAATGTGCCAAGCGCCAACGAAAATATTGTCTTTTTCATACCTCAACCACGGGTTAATCACTCGCAGCGGGCATTATTGAATAATCTTGTATGGTGAGCCAGTTCAAATCAGATGGCTGACAGGTTAATCCATTGATTCAGGGGTTTTCTCCAACTGCTACGCGGTGGGATTGGCAAACAAAAAGCCCCGGCAGGCGTCAGGGCTTTAAAGGGTTTAAGGTCTGGCTTTTACGGTGTGCTTTCTGCCGCCGCTTTAGCGCGTGTAATCGCGCCAGCATTGAAAATTGGGTGCTCGTGATTGTTCGTTACGTCACGAACGCGGTAGATTTTCCATTCATCATCTTCACGACGAAGAAATACCTCAAGATGGATGCTTCTCCCGTTACCCGCCCCTTCAATGACGTGGACTACTTCACCGTTTAAAAATGGTCTGGCGTTTTCCACTCGTAACGCAGGTATCCATTCACGGGAGTAATCTTGTGTATACGTAAAATAGTCAGACTCTATTAACTCTTGTTCAGAGATTTCCTGAATGGTATTAATGCGAGCAATCGTATCAGCAGAAACATATTTACGCAGTTCGTCGGCAGGATAAGGCCTGGTTTCATCGCTGCCGAATACGGAAAGATAGGATTTATAAAATGATTCAGTAGCGTCTTGTGCGCTACGTTCTTGATTGGCAGCCGAACTACATCCCACCAGCAACATAACGAATGATAAAAATATTCTTTTCATCAGTACATCCTTAGCACATTCACTATGAGAGCACACCAGAGCGTGTGAACGGAGATACGAAACCGCAGCGTCTTTATTCCAACTCATTCTTAGTTCCTTTAAGTAAATAAGAATGAAATTATCACATTAACCACAAATAGAGCGTGGGATTAAATGTGCTGATTTTATTGCATCTGCATAGGGAAACAGGTGCTTAGCACCTTCGTTAATACCTCTGTATCTGCTTAAAAAAGTGTCGAGACATTAATTACCTAAAAACAATACGCATAATATCAGGTGGATTACACTTCATAGTGCGGCCTCGCTTTTTCCGCACCGGACAACCTGAGGATGACAATCATGGGAAGCAAAAAGAAAACCCCTGTCGCTGTTGATGTCGTATCGAATGCACCGCTTAAGACCAAAGAGTATGAAAAAGAGCTCCGCCGCCTGCACGTCGAACTGGTTAAGCTCCAGCAGTGGGTCGTCGCCAAAGGGTTAAAAGTGTGTATTGTTTTTGAAGGACGCGATGGTGCTGGCAAAGGCGGCACCATTAAAGCGATCACCGAGCGCGTCAGCCCGCGCGTGTTTCGCGTTGTTGCGCTCCCTGCTCCGACTGAAAAGGAAAAAAGCCAGCTCTACTTCCAGCGCTATGTGCCCCACCTGCCTTCGGCGGGTGAAATCGTGATCTTCGATCGCAGCTGGTATAACCGCGCGGGCGTTGAGCGAGTGATGGGGTTCTGCACGGAGGAACAGGCGGAGAAATTTTTAGACGGCGCGCCGGTTATGGAAAAAGCGATGGTCGATGCCGGGATTATCCTGCTGAAGTACTGGCTGGAGGTGACGCCGAAAGAGCAGGAGCGCCGCCTGCGCGACCGTATTAACGATGGGCGTAAGATCTGGAAGCTGTCGCCGATGGATATTAAGTCTTTTAACCTGTGGGATGAGTATACCCTTGCGCGCGACGCCATGTTTGAAGCCACCGATACCGCCTGGGCGCCGTGGTTTGTGGCGCGTTCAGAGGATAAAAAACGCGTGCGCCTGAATATTATTTCGCATCTGCTTTCGCAGATCCCGTATAAAGAAATTCACGTCGACAAGGTGGATTTACCGAAACGCAAAATCGGCAAGGTCAAACCCACGAAATACCCGTTCCGGTATGTGGAAGAGCGGTTCTGATTTGAAGAGTAGGCCCGCGCAAGCGCAGCGCCGCCGGGCAAAGCCGACGGCGCAGGTTTTACTTCATCCCTTCCGTACTTTCCTGTTTTGCTTCCAGTCGCTCCACGTCACGGTACCAGCGCGGGTGGTGTTTCTGCGCCCAGCGGCGGCTCACCTTCCCTTCAATCATGCCTTTAATCGATCCTTTCACCCAGAACGCCATATACATATGGATCAGGATGGCGTGAATCAGAATGATGGCCGACGTCGCGTGGATTAGCAGCGCGTAGCGAATCACCTGTATCGGGAAGTAGTGTGCAAAATACGGACGCCAGATCATCACCCCGGTCACCAGCAGCACAAAAATCATGCTCATGATGGTCCAGAACATCATCTTCTGCCCGGCGTTGTATTTCCCCACCTTCGCGACTTTGTGCTCGTTACCCTTCAGGACTTCAACGATCCCTTTCACCCACGGGATATCCTGCTTGTCCGGAATATTGTGATGAACGAAGCGCACGAACATAAACATCAGCACCACGAAAATCAGCACGCCGAAGAACGGGTGCAGAATGCGCCCCATCTGCGGCGTACCGAAGGTTTCGGTCAGCCACTGCAGCGTCGGGAAGAAGAACGAAATTCCCGATACCGCCACCAGGAAGAAGCAGATCACTACCGTCCAGTGACAGGCGCGATCGACAAATTTGGTGCGCACTATCATTTTCGACTTACTCATGATGCTCCTCCTCGTCGTCATCCACCTCTTTGTTTGGCCCGATACCGATGTAGTGATAAATCAGCCCGGCAAAGGTAGCGATAAAGCCCGCCGCGGAGAGCGGCTTGAGCGCACCTTTCCACAGGTTGATGGAGGTATCGATCGCCGGATCCTTCGGCAGGTTGTGGTACAGCTCCGGCTGGTCGCTATGGTGCAGCACATACATCACGTGCGTACCGCCCACGCCCTGCGGGTTGTAAACGCCCGCTTTGTCGTAGCCCCGCGCTTTGAGCTTATCGACGCGTTCCTGCGCCACGTCCAGCATCTCTTTTTTGGTGCCAAAGTGAATGGCGCCGGTTGGACAGGTCTTCACGCAGGCAGGCTCCTGCCCGACGCTGACGCGGTCCACGCACAGGGTGCATTTGTATACCCGGTTATCCTCTTTATTGAGGCGCGGGATATTAAACGGGCAGCCCGCGATGCAGTACCCGCATCCGATGCAGTTGTCCTGCTGGAAATCGACGATCCCGTTGGCATACTGAATAATTGCCCCGGCAGACGGGCACGCCTTCAGGCAGCCCGGATCTTCACAGTGCATACAGCCGTCTTTGCGGATCAGCCACTCCAGCTTGCCGTTCTGGTCGGTTTCGCTAAAGCGCATCACCGTCCAGGATTTGGCACTCAGATCCGCCGGATTGTCGTACACCCCAACGCAGTGCCCTACCTCGTCGCGAATATCGTTCCACTCCGAACAGGCCACCTGACAGGCCTTACAGCCCACGCAGGAGGAGACGTCGATAAGCTTGGCGACCTCTGCCTTGTAGTCCCGCGCGCGGGGCGCGGGCGTTATGGGGTTGGTCGCGGAGCGTTTAATAATGTCTTGTGTTTCCATCGCCATTTAATCGCTCCTTACGCTTTCTCGATGTTGACCAGAAACGCTTTATACTCCGGCGTTTGCGAGTTGGAATCGCCGACGTTTGGCGTCAGGGTATTGGCGATGTAGCCTTTCTGCGCCACCCCTTCAAAGCCCCAGTGCAACGGGATACCGACGGTTTCCACCTGCTGGCCGTGCACGTTCAGCGACTGCAGGCGGCGGGTGACCACCGCCACCGCGCGGATAAAGCCGCGCTTGCTGCTCACCTTCACGCGGTCGCCGTTGGCGATGCCCTTCGCTTTCGCCAGCGTTTCGCTTATCTCCACAAACTGTTCCGGCTGCGCGATGGCGTTAAGCCGCGCGTGCTTGGTCCAGGTATGGAAATGCTCGGTCAGGCGGTAGGTCGTCCCTACGTACGGGAACTTGTCCTTTTTGCCCAGGCGCAGCACGTCGTCTTCGTAGATCCGCACCACCGGGCTGGAGACCACGTTCGGGTGCAGCGGGTTGGTGCCGAGCGGCGTTTCCATCGGCTCGTAGTGTTCCGGGAACGGCCCTTCCGCCAGCTTGTTGAGGGCGAACAGGCGTCCCAGCCCTTCCGGCTGCATGATAAACGGCCCGGTGTTGCTGCCCGGCGCGGCGGTGCTGTAGTCCGGGATGTCGTTCCCCGTCCATTTCGCCCCGTTCCACTGGATCAGCATCCGTTTCGGATCCCACGGCTTGCCGTTGATATCCGCCGACGCGCGGTTGTAGAGCACGCGACGGTTCAGCGGCCATGCCCAAGCCCAGCCCAGCGTGTTGCCCAGGCCTGACGGGTCAGCGTTGTCGCGGTTCGCCATCTGGTTACCCTGCTCCGTCCAGCTGCCGGTGTAGATCCAGCAGGATGATGCCGTGGTACCGTCGTCACGCAGCAGCGCGAAGCTGTTCAGCAGCTGGCCTTTCTTCGCCACCAGGTTGCCGTTAGCGTCGTAGAGATCCGCCAGCGCCACGCCGTTGTTCTCTTTCGCGACCTCTTCGGATTCAGGACGATCCGGCTGCTTGTAGCGCCAGCTCATCTTCAGCAGCGGCTCCGCGCCTTTGCCGCCTTCGGTGCGATACATTTCGCGCAGGCGGTGATAAATCCCGGCCAGGATCTCGCCGTCGTTGCGCGCTTCACCCGGTGCATCCTGACCTTTCCAGTGCCACTGCAGCCAGCGGCCGGAGTTGGCAATGGAGCCATCCTCTTCCGCAAAGCAGGTGGACGGCAGGCGGAACACTTCGGTCTGAATCGAGGCCGGATCGACATCGTTCGATTCCCCGTGGTTCTGCCAGAAGGTGGAGGTCTCGGTCACCAGCGGATCGATAACGACCATGTACTTCAGCTTGCTCAGGCTGCGAACGACTTTGTTCTTGTCCGGGAAGGAGGCCACCGGGTTGAAGCCCTGGCAGATATACCCCGTGACGTCGCCCTTATCCATCATGTTGAAATACTTGATGACGTCGTAAGCCTGATCCCACTTCGGCAGCCACTCAAAGCCCCAGTCGTTCTCTTTCTGCGCCGCATCGCCGTAGAAGGATTTCATCAGGCTGACGTAGAACTTCGGATAGTTGCTCCAGTAGTTCACCTGATCCGGCAGCGTCGCTTTTGGCGTATTGGCCTCAAGATATGCTTGCAGATCGGCCTGCTTTTCAGACGGCAGCGTCAGGTAGCCCGGCAGGCTGGTGGAGAGCAGACCGAGATCGGTCAGGCCCTGAATGTTTGAGTGGCCGCGCAGCGCGTTCACGCCGCCGCCTGCCATCCCCATGTTGCCGAGCAGCAGCTGGATCATCGCCATGGTGCGGATGTTCTGCGCGCCCACGGTGTGCTGCGTCCAGCCCAGCGCGTACAGGAACGTGGTGGTTCTGTCGGCGGCGCTGGTGGAAGCCAGCACTTCACACACCTTCAGGAAGTCCGCTTTCGGCGTGCCGCAGATGTTCTCCACGACGTCCGGCGTATAGCGGGAGACGTGCTGCTTCAGCAGGTTCCACACGCAGCGCGGATGCGTGAGCGTTTCATCGCGCATCGCATAGCCGTTTTCATCGAACTGATAGTTCCAGGAGGTTTTATCGTATTGACGTTTTTCGGCGTCATAGCCGCTAAACAGCCCGTCTTCGAAGGCAAAATCATCCCGCACCAGCAGGTTCGCGTTGGTGTAGTGCTTAACGTATTCCGCGTTAATTTTGTTGTTTTCGATCAGGTACAGCAGCACGCCGGACAGGAACGTAATGTCCGTACCGGAGCGGATCGGCGCATAGATATCGGCCACCGATGCCGTACGCGTAAAGCGCGGATCGACGACGATAAGCGTCGCATCGTTGTTGTTTTTCGCTTCCATCGCCCAGCGGAACCCCACCGGATGGGCTTCAGCGGCGTTACCGCCCATCACCACCACGACGTTCGCGTTTTTGATATCAACCCAGTGGTTGGTCATCGCACCGCGACCAAATGTTGGAGCAAGACTTGCTACCGTTGGTCCGTGTCAGACGCGCGCCTGGTTGTCTACCGCCAGCATGCCGAGCGAGCGCACAAATTTTTGCGTCAGCATGCCGGTTTCATTACTGGCCGCCGAGGCGCATAGCATGCCGGTGGAAAGCCAGCGGTTGACCGTCACGCCCTGCGCGTTCTTTTCAATAAAGTTGGCGTCGCGGTCGGCTTTCATCAATTTCGCAATACGGGAGAAGGCCTCATCCCAGGAGATACGCTGCCATTTGTCGGAGCCCGGCGCGCGGTATTCGGGGTAGCGCAGGCGGTTCTCGCTGTGGACGTAGTCCAGCAGCCCCGCCCCTTTCGGGCATAACGCCCCGCGGCTCACCGGATGATCCGGATCCCCTTCAATGTGATAAATCGCTTCTCTGGCGTTCTTCGCGCCATCGCCCAGGCTATACATTAAAAGCCCACAACCCACGGAGCAGTATGTGCAGGTGTTACGGATCTCTTTGGCGCGCAGCAGTTTATAGTTGCGTGCCTGAGCCAGCGCCATTTTGGGAGCAAATCCCAGCATTGCGGCTGTTGTTCCGGCCATACCGCCCGCGCAGATTTTAAAAAATTGTCTGCGGCTGACGTCCATTGCTGTCCTCGTTATCTGAAAAGACTTCGCGCCGCAAACTAACAGCAAAGCCCCTGATTTTTTTGCGTCAAATCAAGGTCATCAGCCTTCCCCCCCTTAATAGTCACCTCCGCAACGTTTCATTACCCCTTTTTGATTAACGGCTTAAGAGAATAATTCACGACAGCGACAGGCGTAATGCGATACATTTTTCCTTTAATTTTTATTGTGATGGCGAGTAATGGACAGAAAGAGAGCAACGCTTATTGGGCTGGCGGCAATACTGTTATGGAGCACCATGGTCGGCCTTATTCGCAGCGTGAGTGAGGGATTGGGCCCTGTTGGCGGTGCCGCGATGATCTACACCCTCAGCGGAATACTGTGTCTGGTGACGGTAGGATTTCCTGATATCCGACGGTTTTCTCCCCGCTATCTTATTGCCGGCAGCGTTTTATTTGTCAGCTACGAAATATGTCTGGCGCTGTCGCTGGGCTATGCCGCCACGCGCGCGCAGGCGATTGAAGTCGGTATGGTCAATTATCTCTGGCCGAGCCTGACGATCGTATTTGCGATTTTGTTCAACGGGCAAAAGTCTACCCTGTGGGTGATCCCCGGCTTGCTCATTTCGCTGCTGGGCGTGTGCTGGGTATTGGGCGGCGAAGAAGGATTACACCTTGAGGAAATAACCCGGAATGTCGTTTCCAGCCCTCTGAGCTATGCGCTGGCGTTTGCCGGGGCCTTTATCTGGGCCGCCTATTGCACCGTCACCAGCAAATTTGCGAAAGGGCAAAACGGCATCACCCTGTTTGTTTTGCTGACCGCGCTGAGTCTGTGGGTGAAATATGCCCTGAGCGATCAGCCCGACATGGTGTTCACGCTTCCGGTAGTCGTGAAGCTGGTTATGTGCGGTATCGCGCTTGGGTTTGGTTACGCCGCCTGGAATATTGGCATCCTGCACGGTAACGTCACGGTTCTGGCTGCCGTATCCTATTTTACCCCCGTGCTTTCTGCCGCGCTTGCCGCCGCGGTGCTAAGCTCCCCCCTGTCATTCTCGTTCTGGCAAGGCGCGCTGATGGTCTGCGCCGGGTCGTTGCTCTGCTGGTACGCCACACGAAAATAACGCTGCTCGACTGGCCGGGGGAATTTCAACCCGGCAACATAATTAACATAAATTTAAAATGTGATCAGACATCAGAATATTTATCATGATAATAGAGCATCTGTTTAAGTTCGGTTTATATTGAACGCCTTCTGTAAAGCGACCTGAAGCGAGTTGACACAAACTGACAACCCAATGAAATTAGTGAGTAATGAATATTAACGCTCAGGATAGCATGGCGTGCAATAATTCAGCTCTGACAGTTTTATGATAATATGCGGAATAGACGCTGAAAAATTAAATAACCCATTGTTTTTAAAGAAAAGCAGCAATACCACCCTCATTAAACCCTCGGAAATTGCGAAATTTAACGCGATAAACAAAAACCATCAGAAATTATAGTAAAAGCAATAATCCCACTAACTAAATAGCTATTAATCGTATAAATTCCGACCATATTGTTTGAATGATCGCCTTCTCACACGATCGAGATCACACTAATTGAAATTATCTCTAATATTTTGAAACTTATTATTGAAATAAGACTACGAGATTTTTAAGAATAGCATGCCATTGACGAACAGCCTCGTTTAGAAATCGTTCAAAGTGGTTCAGGAAATACCGAAAAAAATTATAAGGAACATTTAAGATGAAACTTAAATTAGAGCCTATCCCAATAGGGTTTTGTTCCAGACAATGACACCACAGGCAAAATGCAGCATCGCCTCATAATTCTCGACCTTCTTCTCCCAACGAGTCAGGACACGGCGGTAGCGATTCATCCAACTGTGTGTTCTCTCTACAACCCAGCGGTGAGCCTTAAAATCCGTGTATTTGATGGCCTCTGACTCATCCTTTCGTGACTGGATATGAGGTTCATAGCGACGACTTTTCAGATACGATTCCAGCCATTCCGCTTCATACCCTTTGTCCATGCACAACCGGAGCCTCTTGCCCGGTCTGCCCGTCTGGAGGGCATCGAGCGTATCCGTAACCAACTTTATGTCGTGCGTATTTGCTCCGGCAACAACCAGTGCAAGCGGTAGCCCGTTCCCGTCAGTCATCAGACTGCGCTTTACGCCCTGTTTCCCCCGGTCTGTAGGGTTCCTGCCTGTTTTTTTGAGCCTGCCAGCGGTGATTTGGTTATACAACCATCCATCGACAGCCACGACCAGTCAATAGAGTCCAACTGTTCGCAAGCAAGCAACCCATTTTGCCAGAAGCGTTCAAATACTCCAGCATCTCGCCACTCCTGAAATCGGCGATGAGCAGAGCTTGACGAGCATATACCGGTGGCATTCAGCGCATTCCATTGGCAGCCCGTCCTGAGTACGAAGAAAATGGCGTTCATTGCAGCGCGATTATCAACCCGCTTGCGGTGCGTACCCAGCGGGTGTTGAGTTTTATGCTCCGGGATGAGTGGAGCCATTTTCTCCCAGAGTCCATCACTGATCTGCCACTTGTTGCCCGCCACGCTTCGCCCTCAGAAATTATCATATTGTATTATCTGACAATTCCTTTTGGGATAGGTTCTTAGTTGCAGTGGCAGTCACTTCCATGCTGGCAGCAGGCGTTGTTAACGCTGCCGAAATTTACAACAAAGACGGTAACAAGCTGGATCTGTACGGTAAAGTGACAGGTCTGCACTATTTCTCTGATGATGCTGGCGCAGATGGCGATAAAACCTACATGCGTATCGGCTTCAAGGGTGAAACCCAGGTTAACGATCAGCTGTCCGGTTACGGCCAGTGGGAATACCAGATTCAGGGCAACAAAGACGAAGGCGACAACCAGTCCTGGACTCGTGTGGCGTTTGCAGGTCTGAAGTTCGCGGAAGCAGGTTCATTCGATTACGGTCGTAACTACGGCGTGATTTACGACGTGACCTCCTGGACTGACGTTCTGCCAGAATTCGGCGGTGACACCTACGGTGCCGACAACTTCCTGCAGTCTCGTGCTAACGGCGTGGCAACCTACCGTAACCAGGACTTCTTTGGTCTGGTTGATGGCCTGAACTTTGCTCTGCAGTATCAGGGTAAAAACGGCAGCGTGAGTGGTGAAAACACCAGCGGCCGCAGCCTGCTGAACCAGAACGGTGACGGCTATGGCGCATCCCTGACTTACGATCTGGGCGAAGGCTTCAGCGTAGGTGGTGCAATGTCCTCCTCCCGTCGTACCGCTGACCAGAATGCGGCTGGCGTATACGGTGAAGGCGACCGCGCAGAAGTATACAGCGGTGGTGTGAAATACGACGCGAACAACATTTACCTCGCGGCGCAGTACTCTCAGACCTACAATGCAACCCGTTTCGGTACCTCTAACAACAAGCGTACCGACATTTACGGCTTTGCAAATAAGGCGCAAAACTTCGAAGTTGTGGCCCAGTATCAGTTCGACTTTGGCCTGCGTCCGTCTATCGCTTACCTGCAGTCTAAAGGCAAAGACATCGAAAACTTCGGCGACCAGGACCTGGTGAAATACATCGATGTTGGCACGACCTATTATTTTAACAAAAACATGTCCACCTACGTGGATTACAAAATCAACCTGCTCGATGACAACACGTTCACTCGCCAGGCAGGCATAGGTACCGACAACATCGTAGCGCTGGGTCTGACCTACCAGTTCTAAATCTTGTCTCTCCTAAAGCCAGCTGAACAGCTGGCTTTTTTATCGTCCTCTTTTACCCGCCAGACGACTCCCCGCCCGCTGCCCGCCGCAGCCAGTTTTGCAGCAGCTTGCCGTCTTCGGTCATCTCTGAATCTGAGCGCACGCAGAGGTAATAGTCGCGTCCGTCATCAATCGGTAGGTCAAAGATCTTCACCAGCTCGCCGCTCTCAAGATACGGCGCAATCAGCGGCTCCCGCATCAGCGCACACCCCAGACCCGCCTGTACGCCCGCCAGCGTCAGCAGACCGTCCTCAAACATTGGACCGCTGCGGCGAACGGGACGCTTCACCCCCTGCTGTACAAACCACTGCGCCCACGTCGTGCGCTCCTCATCGTGCAGCAGCGGCATCTGCAGCAGTTGCTCAGGCGTGTCGATATGGCCGTGAACGCGCAAAAACGCGCGGCTGCACACCGGCACCATCTGTCCGGAAATCAGCTTTTCACTCTGATAGCCCGCCCACTGGCCGTTGCCAAAACGAATCGACATATCCGACGCGTCGCTCAGATAGTTACGATGGTTGGCATACACCACGTTAATCTCGGTCTGCGGGTTGGCGCGCATAAACGCAGGCAAGCGCGGGATAAACCACCCCATACCAAAAAGCGGGATCAGGCTGATGGTGACCTGACGCGTTTGCGCCTGCTCCGCCAGGTGCTCCGTCGCCTGGCGCAGCACGTTAAACGCCGCACGGATCGAGCGGTAATATTCCCGCCCGTGCTGGCTCAGCACCAGCCTGCGCCCCTGACGCTCCGTCAGCGGCATTTGCAGGTACCCTTCGAGCACCCTGAGCTGATGGCTGACGGCCGACGGAGAAATGTCCAGCTCCTGCGCGGCCAGCGTGACGCTGCCCAGCCGGGCGATGGCCTCAAAGGCACGCACAGCCCGAAGCGGCGGATCGTTTGCAAGGCGACTTTCTGCATACGCAGGCAGGCCAACCAATTGTTCTGTTTTATTCATATGTTGATTTCTTTAGGCTTTTCACCCAAAAACAGGTCTTCATTATATTTATATAAATCATAAAGATAGAGCAATATCTATTTATCATAAGAAATAATAGATGCGTATTTTACAATTTAATTCATTTATTGGATGGTAGCCGCAGAACGAGCACTTTGCGGGTACAGACGTTGGATACACTCATACAACAACTGATCAACGGTGTGATGCTGGGAAGCATCTACGCGCTGATCGCGCTGGGCTATACCATGGTGTATGGCATTTTGCGCATTATTAACTTTGCTCACGGCGATATTCTGATGGTCGGCGCGCTCACCACGCTCTCCGCCATAAACGCCCTGAATACCACCTTCCCGCATATGCCGCTGCTGTTGCAGCTTGGCGTTGCCCTGGTGATTGCCATGGCCGTTTGCGCCGTGCTGGCAATGGCCGTTGAACGCTTTGCCTACCGTCGACTGCGCAACGCACCGCGCCTGGCGCCACTGATCTCGGGTATCGGCGTCTCCGTCCTGCTGCAAACCGTGGCGATGATTATCTGGACGCGCAACCCGCTGATGTTCCCGCAGATCCTGCCGATGGACCCTATCGCCGTCACGTCCGGCAGCGAAGCGCACCCGCCCGCCATCGTGACCGTTACCGGAATTGTCACCGTGGCGCTGGCACTGGCTGTGATGACCGGGCTGTGGCTGCTGGTGGAATACACCCGTCTGGGGCGCGGCATGCGCGCCGTGGCGGAAAACCCGCGCGTGGCCACGCTGATGGGGGTTAACCCAAACGCCATTATCACCCTGACGTTTGCCATTGGCGGCGTGTTCGCCGCGCTGGCAGGCGTAATGATGGCGAGCAACTACGGCAACGCCAGCTTCTCGATGGGCTTTTTGCCCGGGATCAAGGCCTTTACCGCCGCCGTGCTGGGGGGCATTGGCAACATTCGGGGCGCCATGATCGGCGGGATACTGCTCGGCATTATCGAAGCGCTGGGCGCAGGCTACCTGGGTGAACTAACTCACGGCGTATTTGGCAGCAACTATCAGGATGTCTTTGCCTTTATGGTGCTGATCCTGGTGCTGGTCTTCCGTCCGGCTGGCCTGCTGGGCGAGCGCGTGGCGAACAGGGCGTAAGGAATACCATGACAACACTTCAACTCCAGGCCCCGGCGGCGACGCGCAAATTCTGGTCAGGCATGAGCCTGTTCTGCCTCGCGCTGCTGATTGCGCCCGTGGTGGCCACGCAGCTTGGCGGCAACTACTGGGTGCGCGTCATCGACTTCGCCCTGCTCTACATCATGCTGGCGCTCGGGCTTAACATTGTGGTGGGCTATACCGGCCTGCTGGACATGGGCTTTATCGCCTTTTACGCGGTCGGCGCCTACCTCGCGGCACTGATGGCTTCCCCGCACCTGCTGGAGGTGTTCCCGATCCTCGGCGTCTGGTTCCCGGAGGGGCTGCATACCTCGTATCTGCTCATTATTCCGCTGGCCGCCCTCGTCGCGGCCGTCTGCGGGATTTTACTCGGTGCTCCTACGCTCAAGCTGCGCGGGGACTACCTGGCGATAGTGACCCTCGGCTTTGGCGAAATTATCCGCATCCTGATGCGTAACCTCGACCGTCCGGTGAACATCACCAACGGCGCAAAGGGCATAACCGGAGTGGATACGCTGAACCTGTTCGGCCTGAAGTTCAGCGGCGTATACCACTGGTTTGGTTTCAAAGTACCCGCGCTGTGGCTGTGGTACTACCTGCTGATGCTGGTGATTATCGCGATCGTCTTCGTCTGCCTGCGCCTGCAGCATTCCCGTATTGGCCGCGCCTGGCACGCCATCCGCGAGGATGAAGATGTGGCGCGCGCGATGGGCATCAACGTGCGTAACTATAAGCTGCTCGCCTTTGCGATGGGCGCCTCCTTTGGCGGCGTGGCGGGTGCGCTTTTCGGCGCGTTTCAGGGCTTTGTCTCCCCGGAATCCTTCACGTTACAGGAATCGATTGCCGTACTGGCGATGGTGGTGCTGGGCGGTATGGGGCACATTCCGGGCGTGATCCTCGGCGCGGTACTGCTTACCGCCCTGCCGGAACTGCTGCGCAGCCAGGCAGCGCCGGTGCAGCAGGCGCTGTTCGGTACGGTGCTGATTGATCCTGAAGTGTTGCGACAGCTGTTTTACGGTCTGGCACTGGTGCTGGTGATGCTGGTGCGCCCGTCCGGCATCTGGCCGGTACGCCACAAGGAGGTGAAGGCATGAGTCTGTTAACCGTACGCAACATGTCAAAACGCTTCGGCGGGCTGACTGCCGTGGATGACGTTTCGATTACCGTGAACAGAGGCGAGATCTACGGGCTGATCGGCCCCAACGGCGCGGGAAAAACCACCTGCTTTAACCTGATCACCGGGCTTTATCCGGCGGACAGCGGCGAATTTTCGATTGCCGATAAGCCCTACTTCCCGAAGCAGATAGAGAAAGTGACCGCCGCCGGGATTGCCCGCACCTTCCAGAACGTGCGCCTCTTCAACGAGATGTCGGTGCTGGAAAACGTGATGGTGGGCCGCCACGTGCGCACCCGTAACGGCCTGTGGGCCGCGCTGAGCCGCCACAAACGCGCCCGCGAGGAAGAGAAGCAGACCCGCGAACTGGCCTGGCACTGGCTGGACTATACCGGCATTGCGCAGTTCGCCCACTATCGCGCCTGCGATCTGGCCTATGGTCATCAGCGTCGGCTTGAAATCGCCCGCGCGCTGGCAACGGATCCGCTGCTGCTGGCGCTAGATGAACCCGCTGCCGGGATGAACGCGGCGGAAAAAGTGGCGCTCGGCGAGCTGCTCATCCGCATTCGCGATGACGGCAAAACCCTGCTGATGATTGAGCATGACGTCAAGCTGGTGATGGGCATCTGCGACCGCCTGACGGTGCTTGATTACGGCAAAACGCTCGCCAGCGGCACGCCGGAAAGCGTGCGGCGCGACCCGGCAGTGGTCGCCGCCTGGCTTGGAGGTCACGCCCATGTCTGAATTACTGAAGGTGGAACGTCTGGACGTGCATTACGGCGGCATTCAGGCCGTACGCGATGTCTCCTTTACCCTGCGCGAGGGCGAACAGGCTACGCTGATCGGCGCGAACGGCGCGGGGAAAAGCTCCACCGTGCGCGCCATTACCGGGCTGGAAAGCTTTAGCGGCAGCATTGACTTCAGCGGTAAAGCGGTGCGTAAACAGAGCCCGGAGACCCTGCTTCGCGACGGGCTGGTGATGGTCCCGGAGGGCCGCGGGATCTTCTCCCGCATGACGGTACTGGAAAACCTGCAGATGGGCGCCTGGCTCAGGCGTGACACTGTCACCGTCAGGCGCGAAATGAACGAAATTTTCGAGCGTTTCCCGCGTCTGGGCGAACGCCAGCATCAGCTTGCCGGGCTGCTGTCCGGCGGCGAGCAACAGCTGCTGGCCCTTAACCGCGCCCTGCTCAGCCGCCCGCGCCTGCTGATCCTCGACGAGCCGTCAATGGGCCTTGCCCCGAAGATGGTCGAGAACATATTTGCCGTTATTGCCGGGCTGCGCGAGCGCGGCGTCGCCCTGCTGCTTATCGAACAAAACGCCCGGCTCGCGCTGGAGGTGACCGACAGCGCGTGGGTGATGGACAGCGGCAGCATTGTTCATCATGGCGAATCGAAAGCGCTGCTCAACGACGACCAGATTGCACAGATTTATTTGGGCGAAATGCCCGTTTAACCACACCAGCCAACATCAGGGAAATACAATGAAAACAGTAAAAATCAGTGCGCTCAGCGCCGCTATTCTGCTCGGTGGTTTTGCCTCAACGTCCGCGTGGGCCGCCGACGGTGAAACCGTGGTCATCGGACTAGCAGGCCCGCTGACCGGCCCGTCTGCCCGTATCGGGAAAGATCTGGAGAACGGCGCGCAGCTGGCCATTGACGACATTAACAAGCAGCACCCGACCATCGGCGGCAAAGCGGTGACCTTCAAACTGCAGTCCGAAGACGATCAGTCCGACCCACGCACCGCCGTAGCCGTCGCGCAGCGTCTGGTGGATAGCGGCGTGGCAGGCGTGGTCGGTCACTGGAATACCGGCACCAGCATTCCGGCGGCCCGCATTTATCACGATGCGGGTATCGCCCAGGTGGCGCCGGTCGCAACCGGTCATGCCTATACCCAACAGGGTTTTGACACCAGCTTCCGCGTGATGGGCCACGACGATGACGGCGGTCAGCTCGCCGGTCAGTACGCGGTTAACACCCTGAAAGCCAAACGCATTGCGGTGATCGACGACCGTACCGCCTTCGGTCAGGGTCTGGCAGACCAGTTTATTAAATCGCTGGAAGCGCAAGGCGTGAAAATTGTCGACCGTCAGTACGTGGATGACAAAACGGTCGATTTCAGCGCCGTACTGACCGCCATCCGCAGTAAAAACGCCGATCTGATCTTCTTCGGCGGCGTCGACAGCCAGGCCGCACCGCTGGCGCGCCGCATTAAACAGCTGGGCATGAACGCCACGCTGATGGGCGCAGGCGGATTCGTCAGCCAGACGTTCCTCAAGCTGGCGCAGAAAGAAGGCGAAGGCGTTGTGGCGCTGGAGCCGGGTCTGCCCGTTGACCAGATGCCGGGTGGTAAAGCGTTCGAGCAGGCGTACCAGTCCCGCTACCACACCCATATCGAACTGCACGCCCCGTTCGCCTATGACGCCACCCGCGTGCTGGTGGCGGCGATGGAAAAAGCAGACTCCGTTGAGCCGTCCGACTATCTGCCCGCCCTGCGCGCCATCAGCTACTCCGGCGTCACCGGACAGATCGCGTTTGATAAAGAGGGCAACCTGAAATCGCCGTCGTTCACGGTCTATAAGGTTGTCGACGGCAAATGGCAGCCGCAGACCGTGCTGGGCGGCGCAAAAGCGAAGTAACGCAGCGAGGCAATGTGATGAGTGATAATAATGAGCTGGGCATTCTCGCCCGCCGCAAAATTGAAGCCGAAATTATTAAGCCAATTTATGAAATCCTGGTGCGCGAGATAGGGAAAGCCCGCGCCCAGGCGGTGATTGGTGAGGCCATTGAGCAGGCCGCGATTGACGCTGGCAAAGGGTTTGCCAGCAAAGAACCCAACGGCGCAAACATCAAGAGCTTTATCGCCCTGCAGTATCTGTGGGAGAAAGATAACGCCCTGGAGGTGAAGGTGATTGACGCCGACGACCAGCAGTACAACTACAACGTGACCCGCTGTCGCTACGCGGAGATGTACCACGAGATGGGGCTGGGCGAAATTGGTCACCTGCTCTCCTGCGCGCGCGATGAAAAATTCATCGTGGGCTATGCGCCCGACGTAGAGCTAACCCGCACCACCACCATTATGCAGGGCGGCGCGTGCTGTGATTTCCGCTACCGCTGCAGTAAGGACAAGCCATGATCCGCGTCAACGCCGAACGGCTGTGGTCAACGCTTGAGATGATGGCGCAGATCGGCGGCACGCCCGCCGGTGGCGTCACCCGTCTGGCATTAAGCGAGGAAGATCGTATTGCGCGTGACCTGCTGCGCGACTGGGCGCTGGACGCCGGTTTTACCTGTGACGTCGACAGCATGGGCAACATGTTTATCCGTCGTGCGGGGAAAAATCCGCAGCTTACCCCGGTCATGACCGGTTCGCACGTGGATACGCAGCCGCTGGGGGGGAACTACGACGGGGTTTACGGCGTGCTGGCCGGGCTGGAGCTGCTGCGAACGCTCAACGACCATCATATTGAGACAGAACGTGACGTTGTGCTGGTCAACTGGACCAACGAAGAAGGCGCGCGCTTCGCGCCAGCCATGCTCGCTTCAGGGGTCTGGACGGGGCAATTTAGCGAAGCGTACGCCCATGCCCGCGCCGATCACGATGGCATCACCGTGGGTGAAGCCCTGGATAACATCGGCTACCGGGGTGAAGCCCCTGCCCGCGCGTTTCCGGTTTACGCCTGCTACGAGCTGCACATCGAGCAGGGCCCGATTCTGGAGGACGAAGGTCTGGATATCGGGCTCGTCCGCGCGGCAATGGGCCAGCGCTGGTTCACCCTGACGCTGGACGGATTTGCCGCCCATGCAGGAACGACGCCGATGCACAGCCGCCGCGACGCGCTGACCGCCTTCGCGGAGCTGGCGCTGAAGGTGGAGGAGATTGGCTATCGGCATGCGCCGGACGGACGGGCGACGATCGGCATGGCGCAGGTTACGCCAAACTCGCGCAACGTCGTGCCGTCTCGGGTGGTCTGCAGCGTGGAGTTTCGCCATCCGGCGCAGACGGCGCTGGAAGCCATGGAGGCAGCGCTGCATAAGGTGGCTGAAAGCCTGAGCCTGCGCGGGGTGGCGGCTGTCGTTGAGCGCATCTTTGACTACGCGCCCATCGCGTTTGATGCCGAATGTCTGGCCCGCACGGAGAAGGCCGTGGTGGAACTGGGCTACTCGGCGAAACCGATGGTCTCCGGCGCGGGACACGACGCCTGCTATGTGAGCAAAATTGCCCCTGCCAGCATGATTTTTATCCCCTGCGTGAAGGGCATCAGCCATAACGAAGCGGAAAGGATCCTGCCGGAGTGGTCAGAGAAAGGGGCAAACGTGCTGTTGCACAGCGTGTTGGCCGCGGCCCAGGAAAAATAAACCGGGTGGCGCGGCTCGGACAACCGCGCCCGTAGGCCCGGTAAGCGCAGCGCCACCGGGCGTGTTTTACCCCTTCGGCACCTTCGCCAGGCTGAACCAGATCCCCACTGCCAGCAACAGCAGCATTCCGCCTGCACTCCCCAGCGCCACGCTGTGGGAAGTAATAAACGCACTTTTCGCCGCCTCAATCACCGGCTCCGCGAGGGACGGCGTCAGTTCCTGCGCCACCTTCATCGCTTCACCAATCGATGACGAGGCTTTATCGACGAGCGAGGCATTCAGCCCCTGCGGCAGCGCAATCGACGCCGAGAAGCTGCGGGTCAACAGCAGACCAAAAATGGCGATCCCCAGCCCGGCCCCCAGCTCATAGGACATGGTTTCAATGGCTCCGGCGGCAGCCGCCTTCTCTCTCGGCGCGGCCGCCATAATGGCCGAGGTCGAGGCCAGCAGCGCGCTGGCGGCACTGAAGCCGAGCAGCACCATCAGCCCCCACGCCTGCCACTGCTGCGTGCTGAAGTCGAGCGTCGACAGGCCGATAAAGCTGACCGCGCTCAGCCCCATGCCACCCGCAGCGACAATGCGTAGCCCCAGACGGCCCACCAGCACACCGGCAATCGGTCCGCTGAACCCGCTGGCCACCATTACCGGGAGCATAAACATGCCCGCCTCGAACGGCGTAAAGCCATGGACAAACTGCAGTTCCTGCGCCATCAGCAATTCAAAGCCCACCAGGGCGATCATCGCCGTCATCGCCATTACCACGCCGCTTAAAATGATGCGGTGACAGAACAGGCGCATGTCGATCATCGGCACGCGGGCGCGCAGCTGGATGCGCACAAAAATAAACAGCATCACGGCACCCGTCAGCAGGGTACACGCCACCAGCCACGGCGCCAGAGCGCCCTTAAGCGCGGTTTTGGCGCTGTAGACCAGCAGCAAAATCGCCACAATCAGCATGATGGCATGGCTGATATTCAGCGGCTGCTCCGGTCGGCCCTGCTGACGGGGGACAAAACGCGCGGCCAGCGACACCACCACCAGCACAATCGGTACGTTGATCAAAAACACCGATCCCCAGTAAAAATGCTCGAGCAGCATACCGCCAATCAGCGGGCCAAACGCTGCCCCGCCGGAACCGACCGCCGCCCAGACGCCGAGCGCGATGTTGCGATCTTTCGCGTCGGTAAAGAGCGTGCGGATCCCCGCCAGAGTGGCAGGAATGATCATGGCCGCACCGATCGCCAGCGAGGCGCGCGCCGCGATCAGCCACCCTGCTGAGGGGGCAAACGCTGCCGCCAGCGATGACAGGCCAAACAGCGTGCTGCCGATCATCAACAACCGTTTAAAACCGATGCGGTCACCCAGGGCGCCCATCGGCAGCACCATTCCCGCCATCACCAGCGAGTAAATATCGATGATCCACAATAATTCATTGCCGCTGGCGCCCAGCGTCATGCTCAATGTCGGCGCCGCTACGTGCAGCACCGTCGCGTCAATCGCCACCGGGATATACACCAGCACGATAATCACTAACGCTAACCACTGACGAAACATAAATTTCCTTTTCATCTCAAACCTGGACATATGTCCAGATTGCGATCCTACGTAAAGTTGAACGCGTGTCCAGCTTTTTGTTACACTCGTTTCATTCCTATTGAGAGTAGTGAAAAAATGCAATATTTGAGCAAGGAAGAGAGACGGGAAGCGATCCTGCAGGCCGCGATGCGCGTGGCGCTGGCCGAGGGGCTGGCAGCCATGACGGTACGGCGAATTGCCGCTGAAGCGGGCGTCGCGACCGGACAGGTCCACCACCACTTCGCCTCCGGCGGCGAGCTAAAATCGCTGGCCTTTGTGCGCGTGATCCGCGAGCTGCTGGATGCCGACGTGGTGGGTGAAAACGCCAGCTGGCGGGAACGGCTGCACAGCATGCTCGGCAGTGACGACGGCGGGCTTGAGCCTTACATTCGCCTCTGGCGGGAAGCTCAAATTCTCGCCAGCCGGGATCCTGAAATCAACGCGGCTTACGCCCTGACCATGGAGATGTGGCATCAGGAGACCGTGGCGATTATCCGCGCCGGGGCGGAGGCCAACGCCTTTACGCTTACCGATCGCGCGGAAAATATTGCCTGGCGATTGATCGGGCTGGTTTGTGGGCTTGATGGGATCACGATTTTAAATATGCCCGAAATGGACGATGCGGCGTTTAATAAGCATCTCGATAAACTTATCTCCCTCGAATTGGGTTAATACTCCCAACGGAGTATTATTTACCGCGAGTTTTACAATTAGTAACACATTAAGCGAACCCATATTTCCTTTCGAATCTCAGGGGTTCGCTTTTTTATCTATCCTTTCAGTTGTATCCAAAAACATCCAATAAACCAACCAGCGCACTCACATCTATCTAACTGTTTTCATTTGTTTTCTCTTCATTCTGGCGAGCAAGAGGGTGATATGTCACAACAAAGTGAGAAGAGTAATCCGCATCTGTTAAGTAACTGGAAACCGGAAAATGTGCAATTTTGGGAAAACAAAGGAAAACATATCGCGCGAAGAAACCTGTGGATTTCTGTCGCCTGTTTGCTGTTAGCGTTTTGCGTCTGGATGTTATTTAGCGCCATTGCCGTCAATCTGAATAAAGTCGGATTTAATTTCACCACCGATCAACTTTTTATGCTAACGGCATTACCTTCTCTCTCCGGCGCGATATTGCGCGTCCCCTATTCGTTTATGGTGCCCATATTTGGCGGACGATATTGGACGGTATTGAGTACCGTCATCCTGATCATTCCCTGCGTCTGGCTGGGGATGGCCATTCAGAACACCGCGACGCCTTACTGGATTTTTATCGTGATTGCCCTGCTCTGCGGCTTTGCAGGCGCCAACTTTGCCTCCAGCATGGGCAACATCAGCTTCTTCTTCCCCAAGGCAAAACAGGGTAGCGCGCTCGGTATTAACGGCGGGCTCGGCAACCTGGGCGTCAGCGTGATGCAGCTGGTCGCGCCGCTGGTGATCTTCCTGCCGATGTTTACCTTCCTGGGCGTGGAGGGCGTACCGCAGGATGACGGTTCCACCCTGTGGCTGGCCAATGCGGCCTGGATATGGGCGCCGCTGCTGCTGCTGGCCACCCTTGCGGCCTTCTTTGGAATGAACGATATCGCCAGCTCCAAGGCCTCTATCGCCAGCCAGCTCCCGGTGCTGAAGCGCTTTCATCTCTGGCTGCTGAGCCTGCTTTATCTGGCGACCTTCGGCTCGTTTATCGGCTTCTCGGCGGGCTTTGCCATGCTGTCAAAAACCCAGTTTCCGGACGTCAACATTCTGCACCTCGCCTTCTTTGGCCCTCTAATCGGTGCGCTGGCGCGTTCGGCGGGCGGGATGATCTCTGACAAACTGGGCGGCGTGCGGGTCACGCTGATTAACTTCGTTTTTATGGCCCTCTTCAGCGCCCTGATCTTCCTGACGCTGCCCGGCTCTGGCTCCGGCAGCTTTGTCGCGTTCTATCTGGTCTTTATGGGGCTGTTCCTCACCGCCGGGCTCGGCAGCGGATCGACCTTCCAGATGATCGCGATTATCTTCCGCCAAATCACGCTCGACCGCGTCAAAAAACAGGGCGGCACGGACGAGCAGGCGCAGCACGAAGCGGTGACAGAGACCGCCGCCGCGCTGGGCTTTATCTCCGCTATCGGCGCCGTTGGCGGGTTCTTCATTCCCAAAGCCTTTGGCACCTCGCTGGCGATGACCGGATCGCCGGTCGGCGCCATGAAGGTGTTCCTCGTGTTTTACATCGTCTGCGTGCTCGTTACCTGGCTGGTGTATGGCCGCAAATCCGCAAAACAAGAATAACTACACGTCCGAAGCAGGAGAAATGTCATGAGCAAACTGTTGGATCGCTTTCGTTATTTCAAAACAAAGGGGGACAGCTTCGCCAACGGGCACGGGCAGGTATATAACACCAACCGCGACTGGGAGGACGGCTACCGTCAGCGCTGGCAGTTCGACAAGATCGTGCGCTCCACCCACGGCGTGAACTGTACCGGCTCCTGCAGCTGGAAGATTTACGTTAAAAACGGCCTCGTGACCTGGGAAACCCAGCAGACCGACTATCCGCGCACCCGCCCTGACCTGCCCAACCACGAACCGCGCGGCTGCCCGCGTGGCGCAAGCTACTCGTGGTATCTCTATAGCGCCAACCGTCTTAAATACCCGCTGGTGCGCCGCAGGTTGATTGAGCTCTGGCGCGAGGCGCTGGCGCAGCATACCGATCCGGTGCTGGCCTGGGACGCCATCCAGAGCGATCCGCAAAAGGCGCAAAGCTACAGGAAGGCGCGGGGTAAAGGCGGGTTTATCCGCTCGAACTGGAAAGAGCTGAACCAGCTGATTGCCGCCGCCAACGTCTGGACCATCAAAAACTATGGTCCGGACCGCGTGGCCGGTTTTTCCCCTATTCCGGCGATGTCGATGGTCTCCTACGCCGCCGGCACGCGCTATCTTTCCCTGCTGGGCGGTACCTGCCTGAGCTTCTACGACTGGTACTGCGACCTGCCTCCGGCGTCGCCGATGACCTGGGGCGAGCAGACCGACGTGCCGGAGTCCGCCGACTGGTACAACTCCAGCTATATCATCGCCTGGGGCTCGAACGTGCCGCAGACCCGAACCCCGGACGCCCATTTCTTCACCGAGGTGCGCTACAAGGGCACCAAAACCGTCGCCATCACGCCGGACTTCTCGGAAGTCGCGAAGCTGAGCGACCAGTGGCTGTCCCCCAAACAGGGCACCGACAGCGCCCTCGCCATGGCGATGGGCCACGTGATCCTCAAAGAATTTCACCTCGATAACCCAAGCGACTACTTCCTTAACTACTGCCGCCGCTACACCGACATGCCGATGCTGGTGCTGCTGGACGAGCAGGAAGACGGTCGCGTGGTGCCGGGACGTATGCTGCGCGCCTCGGACCTTGTCGACGGGCTGGGGGAAGCCAATAACCCGGAGTGGAAGACCGTCGCCTTTGATATTGCCGGAAATCTGGTAGTACCAAACGGCTCCATCGGCTTTCGCTGGGGAGAAAAAGGCAAATGGAACCTGGAGCCACAGGCTGCGGGCCACGACACCGAACTGACGCTGTCGCTGCTCATTACCCACGACAGCGTGGCCGATGTCGCCTTCCCCTACTTTGGCGGCAACGAGAACCCGCATTTCCGCAGCGTGAAGCAGGATCCGGTGCTGACGCGCCGCGTGCCGAGCAAAACCCTGACGCTTGCCGACGGCAGCGAGAAGCGCGTGGTCAGCGTTTACGATCTGGTGCTGGCGAACTACGGTCTCGATCGCGGTCTGGAGGACAGCAACGCCGCAGAGAGCTATGACCAGGTCAAAGCCTATACCCCCGCCTGGGGCGAGCAGATCACCGGCGTGCCCGCCCGGCTGATTGAAAAAATCGCCCGCGAGTTTGCCGACACGGCGCACAAAACCCACGGCCGGTCGATGATCATTCTCGGTGCAGGGGTGAACCACTGGTACCACATGGACATGAACTACCGCGGGATGATCAACATGCTGGTCTTCTGCGGCTGCGTCGGGCAGAGCGGCGGCGGCTGGTCGCACTATGTCGGCCAGGAGAAGCTGCGCCCGCAAACCGGCTGGCTGCCGCTGGCCTTCGCGCTGGACTGGAACCGCCCGCCGCGCCAGATGAACAGCACCTCCTTCTTCTACAACCACGCCAGCCAGTGGCGCTACGAGAAGCTGACCGCGCAGGAGCTGCTCTCTCCGCTGGCGGACGCCTCGAGGTTCACCGGCCACCTGATTGATTTCAACGTCCGCGCCGAGCGCATGGGCTGGCTGCCGTCGGCGCCGCAGCTCAACCTCAACCCGCTGCACATCAAGACCCGCGCGGACGCGGCGGGCATCACGCCGCAGGAGTACACCGTTCAGGCATTAAAATCGGGCGATATCCGCTTCGCCTGCGAGCAGCCGGACAGCGGCAAGAACCACCCGCGCAACCTGTTCGTCTGGCGCTCTAACCTGCTCGGCTCGTCCGGGAAAGGCCACGAGTACATGCTAAAATACCTGCTCGGCACCGAGAGCGGGATTCAGGGCGAGGATTTGGGCTCAACCGACGACGTGAAGCCTGAGGAAGTGGAGTGGCAGACCGCCGCCATTGAGGGCAAGCTCGACCTGCTGGTGACGCTCGACTTCCGCATGTCCAGCACCTGCCTGTTCTCGGATATCGTCCTGCCGACCGCCACCTGGTATGAAAAAGACGATATGAATACCTCGGACATGCATCCGTTTATTCACCCGCTCTCGGCCGCCGTCGACCCGGCGTGGGAGTCCCGCAGCGACTGGGAGATCTACAAGGGCATCGCCAACGTCTTCTCCGAGGTCTGCGTCGGGCATCTCGGCACCGAAACCGACGTGGTGTTACAGCCGCTACAGCATGACTCCCCGGCGGAGCTGTCGCAGCCGTTTGACATTCAGGACTGGCGCAAAGGGGAATGCGATTTGATCCCCGGTAAAACGGCGCCGAACATCGCGGTCGTCGAGCGGAACTACCCGGAAACTTACGAACGCTTCACCGCTCTCGGCCCGCTGATGGATAAGCTCGGCAACGGCGGGAAAGGCATATCGTGGAACACGCAGAGCGAGGTCGATTTCCTCGGCAAGCTCAACTACGTCAAGCTCGACGGCCCGGCGAAAGGCCGCCCGCGCATTGAAACTGCCATTGACGCTTCAGAGGTGATCCTCGCCCTTGCGCCGGAAACCAACGGCCAGGTGGCGGTGAAGGCCTGGGAAGCGCTTGGCGAGCTGACCGGGCGCAATCACACCCATCTGGCGCTGAACAAGGAAGATGAGAAGATCCGCTTCCGCGATATCCAGGCGCAGCCGCGTAAAATCATCTCCAGCCCGACCTGGTCCGGCCTGGAGAGCGAGCACGTGTCGTATAACGCGGGCTATACCAACGTTCACGAGCTGATCCCGTGGCGCACGCTGTCTGGCCGCCAGCAGCTGTATCAGGATCATCCCTGGATGCGCGCCTTCGGCGAAAGTCTGGTGGCCTATCGTCCACCGATTGACACCCGCAGCGTCACCCATATGCGCGAGATCCCGCCGAACGGCTTCCCGGAAAAAGCGCTCAATTTCCTGACGCCGCACCAGAAATGGGGCATTCACTCCACCTACAGCGAAAACCTGCTGATGCAGACCCTGTCGCGCGGCGGGCCCATCGTCTGGATCAGCGAAACCGACGCGCGCGAGCTGGGCATTGAGGACAACGACTGGATCGAGGCCTTCAACGCCAACGGCGCCCTCACCGCCCGCGCGGTGGTCAGCCAGCGCGTGCCGCCGGGCATGACCATGATGTACCACGCTCAGGAGCGCATCCTGAACATTCCGGGTTCCGAGGTGACCGGACGGCGCGGCGGGATCCACAACTCGGTGACCCGCGTCTGCCCGAAACCGACGCATATGATCGGCGGCTACGCGCAGCTGGCGTACAGCTTTAACTATTACGGCACCGTCGGCTCCAACCGCGACGAGTTCATCATGATCCGCAAAATGAAAAACATTAACTGGCTGGACGGCGAAGGTCGGGATCAGGTCCAGGAGGCGAAAAAATGAAAATACGCTCACAGGTTGGCATGGTTCTGAATCTCGATAAATGCATCGGCTGCCACACCTGCTCGGTCACCTGTAAGAACGTCTGGACCGGGCGTGAAGGGATGGAATATGCGTGGTTTAACAACGTCGAAACCAAACCGGGCATCGGCTACCCGAAAAACTGGGAAGATCAGGAGGAGTGGCAAGGCGGCTGGATCCGCGGCATTCACGGCAAGCTGACGCCGCGTCTCGGCGGCAAGATGGGCGTGCTGTCGAAGATTTTCGCTAACCCCGTCCTGCCGCAGATTGACGATTATTACGAACCCTTCACCTTTGACTATCAGGATCTGCACCGCGCCCCGGAGGGGGATCACCTCCCTACCGCCCGCCCGCGCTCGCTGATTGACGGCAAGCGCATGGACAAAATCGTCTGGGGCCCCAACTGGGAGGAGCTGCTGGGGGGCGAGTTCGAAAAACGCGCCCGCGACCGCAACTTCCAGAAGATCCAGAAGGAGATGTACGGCCAGTTCGAAAACACCTTCATGATGTACCTGCCGCGCCTGTGCGAGCACTGTCTCAACCCGAGCTGCGTCGCCACCTGCCCGAGCGGCGCGATTTACAAGCGCGAAGAGGACGGCATTGTGCTGATCGACCAGGACAAATGCCGCGGCTGGCGCCTGTGCATCAGCGGCTGTCCCTACAAGAAAATCTACTTCAACTGGAAGAGCGGCAAGTCAGAGAAGTGCATCTTCTGCTACCCGCGCATTGAGTCCGGCCAGCCGACCGTCTGCTCGGAAACCTGCGTCGGGCGC
This sequence comes from Enterobacter sp. CFEC122, assembly GCF_052983755.1. Taxonomy (NCBI): domain Bacteria; kingdom Pseudomonadati; phylum Pseudomonadota; class Gammaproteobacteria; order Enterobacterales; family Enterobacteriaceae; genus Enterobacter; species Enterobacter sp. CFEC122. The sequence goes on from NZ_JBRIQR010000003.1 coordinate 120,218, forward strand.
ATCCGCTATCTCGGGGTGCTGCTGTATGACGCAGATCGTATTGAAGAGGCGGCCAGCACCGAGCATGAAACCGATCTGTACGAGCGCCAGTGCGACGTGTTCCTCAACCCGAACGATCCGGCGGTCATTGAGGAAGCGCTGAAGCAGGGTATCCCGCAGAACGTGATTGACGCCGCCCAGCGTTCCCCGGTCTACAAAATGGCGATGGACTGGAAGCTGGCTCTGCCGCTGCACCCGGAATACCGCACCCTGCCGATGGTCTGGTACGTGCCGCCGCTGTCACCGATTCAGTCCTACGCGGACGCCGGCGGCCTGCCGCAGAGCGACGGCGTTCTTCCCGCAGTCGAAAGCCTGCGCATTCCGGTGCAGTATCTGGCGAACATGCTCAGCGCGGGCGATACCGGCCCGGTGCTGCGCGCCCTGAAGCGCATGATGGCAATGCGTCACTACAAGCGTTCCCAGACCGTGGAAGGCGTGACCGATACCCGCGCCATTGAAGAGGTCGGCCTGACCGAAGCGCAGGTTGAGGAGATGTACCGCTATCTGGCGATTGCCAACTACGAAGACCGCTTCGTGATCCCGACCAGCCACCGCGAAATGGCGCGCGACGCCTTCCCGGAGAAAAACGGCTGCGGCTTCACCTTCGGCGACGGCTGCCACGGCTCCGATACGAAATTCAACCTCTTCAACAGCAGCCGCATCGACGCGATCAACATCACCGAGGTGCGCGAACACGGGGAGGGAGAGTAATGCAGATCCTCAAAATCATCGCGCTGCTGATCGAGTATCCCGATGAGCTGCTGTGGGAAAACCGCTCTGAGGCGCTTTCGTTAATTGCGCAGGACGCGCCCATGATGCTGCCGTTTGCCCGCCAGCACCTGAGCGCCCCGCTGCTGGATAAACAGGCCGAATGGTGTGAGGTGTTTGAGCGCGGTCGCGCAACGTCCCTGCTGCTGTTCGAGCACGTTCACGCCGAGTCCCGCGATCGCGGCCAGGCGATGGTCGACCTGATGAGCCAGTATGAGAAAGCGGGTCTTGAGCTGGACTGCCGCGAGCTGCCGGACTACCTGCCGCTCTACCTGGAATACCTGAGCATCGTATCCGATGACGAAGCGCGTGAAGGACTGCAAAACGTCGCACCGATCCTGGCGCTGATCGGCGGCCGCCTGAAGCAGCGCGGCGTGGCGCACTATCAGCTGTTTGACGCCCTGCTGGCGCTGGCGGGAACGCGGCTTTCCAGCGACAGCGTGGCGAAACAGGTGTCCGGTGAAAAACGGGATGATACCCGTCAGGCGCTGGACGCCGTGTGGGAAGAGGAACAGGTGAAGTTTATCGAAGACAACGCCACATCGTGCGACAGCTCGCCGATGCAGCAATATCAACGACGCTTTAGCCAGGACGTCGCGCCGCAGTACGTGGACGTCAGCGCCGGAGGCCCAAAATGACACACTACCTGAACGTGTTTTTCTATGACATTTATCCGTACATCTGCGCCACCGTGTTTTTCCTCGGTAGCTGGTTGCGCTACGACTATGGGCAGTACACCTGGCGCGCCTCGTCAAGCCAGATGCTCAGCAAACGCGGGATGAACTGGGCCTCTAACCTGTTTCATATCGGGATTCTGGGGATCTTCTTCGGGCACCTGTTCGGCATGTTAACCCCGCACTGGATGTACGCCTGGTTTTTACCCGTCGCGGTTAAGCAGCAGCTGGCCATGATTGCGGGCGGAATTTGCGGCGTGCTGACGCTGATCGGCGGGTCGATGCTGCTGATTCGCCGCTTGTTCAACCAGCGGGTGCGTGCCACCTCCACCACACCGGATATCATCATTATGAGTATCCTGCTGATACAGTGCATTCTGGGGCTATCGACCATTCCTTTCTCCGCGCAATATCCTGACGGAAGCGAGATGATGAAGCTGGTTGGCTGGGCGCAGGGGATCGTGACGTTTAAGGGCGGTTCATCAGAAATGCTGAGCGGCGTGGCGCCGATCTTCCGCGTGCATCTGGTGCTGGGGATGACGATCTTCCTCATCTTCCCCTTCACCCGCCTGGTGCACGTGTGGAGCGCGCCGTTTGAGTACTTTACGCGGCGGTATCAGGTGGTGAGATCGCGCCGTTGATTTGTCGGGTGGCGGCTACGCCTTACCCGACCTACGTTCACACGCACGTAGGCCCGGTCAGGTGTAGACGCCACCGGGCGATTAATACTGCAGCATACCGTGCTGCATCAGGAAACCCCACCACGGAATGCCGAGGAACATGTGGATCAGAAACGTGCATAGCGCCACGACGGTGCCAATCGTCCACCATGACTTAATATCGTTATACCCCGAGGCGAAGATAATGGGTCCTGCCGCGCCGCCATAGTGCGTGATACAGCCGCCATACGAGTTGGAAAACAGAATGGCAAGCGCCAGCAGGACGGGCGCCGTTCCGGTGACGAGACCTACGGTGGCAAACACCGGCACCATGGCCGCGACGTATGCCCCGCCGGAGGCAAAGAAATAGCGAACCAGGACGCTGAGAAACACGATAATCACGATGGTCATATTACCGGCGCTGAGAAAATCCAGATGAGCAGAGAGGAAATCAGCCAGCCAGCGGAAAAAGCCCTCCTTGCTCAGGGTGGCGCTCAGACCGATGATGCCCCCGTACCACATCAGGGTATTCCAGCCGCCCTTATTTTTTTGAACATCGCTCCAGCCGATAATATTAAACAGCAGCGCTGCCCCCATCGCGATAATGGCGACGGCGGATTCATTTAGCCCAAGGTGACGAGAGAAGATCCAACCGAGTAACGCGGCGATAAAAATCACCACCAGCCCTTTCTCTTTGATGCTCATTGCCCCGAGGCTTTGCAGACCGTTGGTCGCAATTGCGACATTATCAATATGTTTAATTTCCGGGGAAGCAACCCGGTAGCAAATATAGGGAATGATACACAGCATCAATAACCCCAGCGGGGCGCCCGCCAGCATCCAGCCGATCCAGCTAATATGAATATGGAAAATATCTGAAATGAGCTGAAGCGCTAACGCGTTCCCGGCAAAGCCCGTTAAAAACATATAGCTGGTCGTTTTAGTGACCATATAGACATTGACCATTAAATAACGTCCGGCCTTGCGCGGTGACTCTTGTGGTGTTGACCCCAATACGGTCGCGATACTGTTAATAATAGGGAAAACCACCCCACCTGCCCGCGCGGTATTTGAGGGAGTGGCAGGTGCCAGAACCAAATCCAGCAAGGCGGTTACATAGCCCAGCCTCAGCGTCGTGCTGCCAAATTTCAGGATAAACCAGTAGGCAAGCCGTTTCCCCAGACCGGTGGTGACAAACGCCGCGCTAAGCGTAAAGGCGCTGAACACCAGCCAGGTGGTGCCGGAAGCGTATCCGCTCAGCACATCCATTGATTTGACGGGTGAATCCGGGAATTTTGTCACGGTAAAACAGGTTAACGCGACCGCGACGAGCATGATGACGGGTTCGGGATAAGGTTTAATGACCAGGCCAACGATAGCGGATAAATATATTCCTGCCAGTATCCACGCCTCTTTGGTTAATCCATCAGGCGGAGGAATAAATATTGATAATAATATTATTACGGCAAGTAAGATTGTTTTTAAAACATTGGATTTAAGCATGTCTCACCCATGAGAAAAAGGGTCCCTGAATGGCAGAGGATTCTCCTGAGAGACGCCTCTGCCGGATAAATACATTTGCTAAATAAATAATAAAAAACTACACGCTAACAACCGGAATATTATCACCTTCTGTGATTTGATATTCGGTCAGGGTGTCAAAACTGAGATAACGATAGATATTTTCATGCGCGCCGTGAAGTTTATCGGTATAGCGAAAATACTCGTCAACGGTGGGCATTTTACCCAGGATGGCCGCGACGCTGCTTAATTCTGCCGAGGCAAGGAAAACGCTGGCATTCGTTCCCAGACGATGCGGGAAATTTCGGGTTGACGTCGATACCACGTGGCTCCCTTCGCGCACCCTCGCCTGGTTCCCCATGCAGAGGGAGCAGCCCGCGGGCTCGATTCGCGCCCCCGACTTTATAAACTGGCTAAAATAGCCCTCACGGGAAAGCTGCCGGGCATCCATTTTGGTCGGAGGCGCGATCCACAGCCGCGCCTGGCTTTCACCGGCATCGGCCAGGATTTCACCCGCAGCGCGGAAATGACCGATGTTGGTCATGCAGGAGCCAATAAAGACCTCCTCTATCGGCGTGTTGGCCACCTCAGAAAGTAAGCGAGCATCATCCGGATCGTTTGGCGCGCAGACCACCGGTTCGGTGATTTCATTGAGATCAATCTCAATGACTGCGGCATATTCCGCATCAGGATCGGCCGAAAGCAGCGACGGGTTAGCCAGCCACGCCTCGATTTCAGCGATGCGTCGTTCAAGCGTGTCGGCGTTCTCATATCCCTGCTTAACCATCCAGCGCAGCAGGGCCGCGTTGGAACGCAGGTATTGTGCGACCTTGTCCTCCGACAGGCGCATCACGCAAGCGGCAGCAGACCGTTCAGCGGAGGCGTCAGCCAGCTCAAACGCCTGCTCTGCACTCAGTGTTTCCAGCCCTTCAATTTCAAGGATCCGGCCCGAGAAAATATTGCGCTTATTCTTTTTCTCGACCGTCAACAGGCCCTGCTTTCTGGCGTAGAGCGGAATGGCGTGAACCAGGTCGCGCAGGGTGATCCCTTTCTGCATCTCGCCCGTAAAGCGAACCAGCACCGATTCCGGCATATCCAGCGGCATAATGCCCGTTGCCGCGGCGAACGCCACCAGTCCGGAGCCGCCCGGGAAGGAGATCCCCAGCGGGAAGCGGGTATGGGAGTCGGCACCGGTGCCCACCGTATCCGGCAGCAGCATGCGGTTAAGCCAGGAGTGGATAATGCCGTCCCCCGGTTTCAGCGCGACCCCGTTACGACGGGTGATAAACTGCGGCAGCGTTTCATGCAGCCGAACATCCACCGGCTTTGGATACGCAGAGGTGTGGCAAAAAGACTGCATCACCAGATCGGCTGAAAACGTCAGGCACGCCAGATCGGTCAGCTCATCACGCGTCATCCCGCCGGTGGTATCCTGTGAACCGACTGTCGAAATCTTTGGCTCGCAATACTGCCCGGGACGGATCCCCGCGACGCCGCAGGCTTTACCAACCATCTTCTGGGCCAGCGTAAAACCGGCGGTGGAAGGCGCAGGCGCCGCAGGCTTACGGAAGACATCTGAAGGCGCGAGCTTCAGCGATTCCCGCGCTTTCGCCGTCAGGCTGCGTCCGATAATCAACGGGATCCGCCCGCCGGCACGCACTTCATCCAGCAGCACCTCGGTTTTAAGCGTAAAGGTCGTCACCAGACGCTGGCTTTCGGTCTCACGAATTTCGCCTTTCCAGGGATAAAGATCGATCAGCATCCCGGTCGTCAGCGTGGAGACATCCATCTCTACCGGCAAGGCACCGGAATCTTCGAGCGTATTAAAGAAAATGGGGGCAATCTTGCCGCCAAACACAAACCCGCCGTTGCGTTTATTCGGCACGAAAGGAATATCGTTCCCGATGTGCCATAAAATGGAGTTGGTGGCGGATTTACGTGACGATCCCGTTCCCACAACGTCACCAACATAGACCAGCGGCCAGCCAGCCGCTTTTAATTCTGCCAGCTGGCGCAGCGGCCCGCGCGCGCCGGGCTCATCCGGCTCAACCCCTTCCCGGGCGTTACTGAGCATGGAGAGCGCATGCAGTGGAATATCCGGCCGTGACCACGCTTCCGGCGCCGGAGACAAATCGTCAGTATTGGTCTCACCGGGCACCTTAAACACCTTCAGGGTGATTTTTTCAGCCATCGCCGGGCGGCGGGTAAACCATTCGGCATTCGCCCACGCGTGAAGCACCGCTTTCGCATGGACGTTACCGGCCATCGCTTTGGTTTCAAGCTGGCTGAATTTGTCAAAAATGAGGATGGTCGAAGAGAGCTGCTGTGCGGCCAGCGGTGCCAGATCCGGATGATCAAGAAGCGCAATCAACGGCTGGACATTATAGCCGCCCTGCATGGTACCCAGCAACGTGGTGGCCGCTTCAGGAGAGAGGCCGTTAACACGGTAGTCCTGCAAAGCCACCTTAAATAAAAATTCAGCTTTTAACTTTGCCGCAGGATCGACACCCGGTGGGACGCAGTGGGTTAATAAATCGATTAATTGCGGGTGATGTGTCGGCGCATCGTGAAGTAAACGCTGGATCAGCGCCGCTGTCTGTTCCGCTGTTAACGGTTTCGCCGGAATACCCGCCTCCTGGCGGGCTTTCCGGTGCTGAGTGTAATCATCTAACATAGGTTCTCCTGTTAAAGCTAAAGTTGTTCACAAAATTCTGTTAGCCGTTCGAGTCCGTAAGGCCATTCACCGTGGCCAGATTCGGCATTAATATGTCCGGCCTCGCCGATATCGATTAACTGCCCCTTCCAACAGGCAGCCCAGAACTGCGCGCGGGTGAAGCGCATCAGGGGATCGTTTCTGCTGGCAAACATCAGGCAGGGAACCGGTAATGGCGCAGGCTGAATGGCCTCTTCAAGTCCGAAAAACGCGGGCTCTGCCGGTGCGACCATCACCACCCCGGCGACGTTTACCCGCCGCGTTTGCAGCAGCCGGCATGACGCCAGCGCGCCAAAGCTATGGCCGACGAGGATGGCGGGCAGCTGACACGCTGCCAGCTCGCGGGTAATGGCGGAGACCCAGTTTTCAATATCGGGCTCGAACCAGTTTTTCTGCTGAATTCGCTTCCAGAAAGGAAAACGTCGGCCCCAGCAGCTTTGCCAGTGATGTTCATCGCTGTCTCTCAGACCCGGCACAAGAACCACGGTATAGACGCTACTGAGCTGCTTGAGGCGTTGTTCAATCATGACGTTTTCCTTTTCGATTATTCGCACGGAAACTGCGACAATAACCATCCGACGGCGATAAGATCTGCGCTCCCGCCCGGGCTTAAATTCCGGCGAATAAACTGAACGTCCATATTGGTTAAGGCATTAACGCGTTTCTCCGGCGTCAGATGTTTCACCGCTAAAATTCGTCTGGAATAGCGTCTGGCATAATTCAGCCCTTTTATTCCCCCCCGTGAAACAAGATTGGTATCCGGATTCGCCGCCATCAGCCCGAGCAACATTCTCAGTAACGCGTCATCCTCAGAGGCTCCCTGGCGCAGTGCCATTTCAAAGTGAGGTAGTCCGGCGTGGCGGACGGTGGCAAAACCGCTTTCAGCTTCCCCTCGGGCACCGGTTAAACCGTATGCCTGGAACTGCTGCTCGCCCTTCGTTTTCGCCACGCCGCGATTTTTCAGCTCCCGATCAACGATGCCAGCGCAAATCGCCTTGCTCTCATCGCACAGGCTGCGCTGCGTGAGGCTTTCCTGCCTTTGCGTCAGACGCCCTGCCGCGGCACACAACAGCCCCAGAGAGAAGATGCCGCCTTTATGGGTGTTCACCCCGCCGGTGGCGTTGAACATCGCCTGTTCGCAGGCCAGACCGACCGGCCTTATTGCCCGCAGCGTTTGCGGCCCGGCAAGACGGGCCGTCTCCCTGCCGACGTTAAAGAACGCGGTGAACCACGGGGCAATGGCCGCGATACTGGCCATAAACAGCGCGTAATTCATATCGCGATGCGCCCCGCTGTTGACGCGATCTACCAGACCCGGTTTCGGGGTCAAGCGAATTTCACGGTACAGGGCCTCGGCCGCCAGCTCCGCGAAGGGGTGCTGAACGTCTGGCGCATTACATCTGGCAAGCGAAGTAGTCATCGGTTAACGCCTCGATTACGCGCGTGAGCTCGGCCAGCGAATGACGTCGCATGCGGGAACAAACGTGAGCAGGTTCATGACAGATAAAGCATCTGCGCATCGGTTGCTGGATGGCGCTTCTTTTCAGCAGTCCCGTTTTCGGACACAGCACGTCGATATCCCACAGGCGTCCCAGAGGATGGTTATCTTCGAGATGCGCGGTGACGTGCTTGATCATCCAGGCCGGGGCCGCCACCGACCAGAGCGCTTCCGGCCCGGTGACCGGCTGCAGAGTCTGCTGGCGACAGACCGTCCACTGATGCGTGCGGAATAGCTCTCCGAGCGCCTCATTCGCAACGGCCATCACTCGTCGGGCCAGACCGGTATCCTTCACCGCCCCCGGCCAGACCAGCGTGACGGATACCACGGTATGATCCGACTGAAACAGCCACGCCTGCTGTCGGCGTGCGCGCTGCTCTTTTGATGTCAGAACCTGTTCCAGCGAAACAGGGGCGTTCGATGCGTTATCCGTCATGGGGATCACTCCTTCACCTGGTGAACCACATCAATCACGCTGCCGTCGCGGTAGCGCACCACGCCAACGATCCGGTCGGTAAACGCCACCGGCTTAGGCTCACCCGAGATGAGCAACGCCTTCTGATACAGCACCTCAATGTCGACGACGGGCAGCCCGGCGTGAATCAAGCGTTCGCGGACCTCCGGGCGCGCCGGGTTAACGGCAATACCGTGATCGGTAACCAGAACGTCAATGCTTTCGCCCGGCGTCACTAGGGTGGTGACCTGCCTGACAACGGTAGGAATTCGGCTGCGGATCAGCGGGGCAACCACGATGGTGAGATTTGCCGCCGCGGCGACGTCGCAATGCCCGCCCGACGCGCCGCGCATCACCCCGTCGGAACCGGTCAGCACGTTGACGTTGAACCGGGTGTCCACCTCCAGCGCGCTGAGGATAACCACGTCCACCCTGTCGCAGCAGGCGGCTTTTGCAGCCGGGTTCGCATACACGTTGGTGGAGATTTCCACATGGCCAGGATTGACGGTCATGGAAGCGGCCGCAGCACCGTCAAAGCTTTGCGTATCGAGGATCTTTTCAATGAGCCCCTTTTGATGCAGATCGACAATGCTGCCGGTGATCCCGCCGAGCGCGAACCGGGCGACAATATTGTGTTTGCGCATCCGGGCTTCCATAAACCGCGTACAGGCGGTGGATGCCGCACCTGAACCGGTCTGAATGGAAAAGCCGTTGCGGAAATAGCCAGAGTGTTCGATAACGTCGGCGGCAGAACGGGCAATCATCAGCTCACGTGGATTGCTGGTGACCCTGGCGGCGCCGACGCTGATTTTTGCCGGGTCGCCGACGCTCTCAATCTGCACCACATAGTCAACCCGGTCCTGAACGATACTGGCCGGCAGGTTGGGGAACGGCTTCAGGGTTTCGGTGAGCAAGACCACCTTTTTGGCATATTGCGCGTCGACCATAGCGTAACCGAGCGAGCCGCACTGCGATGTGCCGCCGTTGCCGCTGGCATTGCCATATTCATCGCTGCAGGACACCGCCAGAAAGGCGACATCAATGGCAATTTCACCCTTCTGAATCAGGTTCACCCGCCCGCCGTGGGAGTGGATCTGTACCGGCTCATCCATCAGCCCGTGTGAAATCGCATCCGCCAGCTCGCCACGCATGCCGGAGGTGTAGATTTTGCCAATCACGCCACTGCGAATATGTTCAATAAGCGGGGCATTGCACGACATTAACGAGCTGGACGCGAGCGTGATCCCTTTCAGACCGCGCTGAGCCAGCTTATCCATCACATAGTTGATCACCTTGTCGCCTTCGCGGAACGCGTGATGGAAGGAGACGGTCATGCCGTCATGCAAATCGCAACGGTCCAGCACCTCGTCCACGCTGGCAAAAAGTTTGCGCTGATATTTTTGCTGTGTATCAGAAAGATACGGCGTCGTCGCGTTAGCGCCGCTGAAGGCGACGTATTCACGACGCGTGCCGGGAATGTGGTGCAGGGTTTCTGTGAGATTTTTCATTATTCATCCTGTCGCTTGCGAAAAAAGGTGATTACTGACGAATGCCAGAGGCATTTTTGCGTTCGATAACAACCCGGGCATGGTTGATAATCGGCGCGTCGATCATTTTGCCGTTCAGCGAGATCACCCCGAGTCCGTTGCGTTCGCCCTCTTCTGCGGCAGCAATCACGCGCTGGGCGTAATCCACTTCTTCCTGCGTGGGCGCGTAGGCGTTGTGAAGAATTTCAATTTGTCGCGGATTAATCAGCGATTTTCCGTTGAAGCCCATCCGGCGGATGAGATCCACTTCTTTCAGGAAACCGGCCTCGTCATTGACATCGGCGTAGACCACGTCGAAAGCGTCGATCCCTGCCCCGCGCGCGGCATGTAATACCGCGCACCGCGCATAAAACAGCTCTGTTCCGTCGCCCCGCTCGGTTTGCATATCCATCACGTAGTCAAAGGCGGCGAGCGCAATCCCCATTAAACGGTCGGAGGATTTCGCAATGGCAACGGCATTAATGACGCCGACGGCGGATTCGATTGCCGCCATTAATTTCGTTGAGCCAACAGGACGCCCGCAGCTTTCTTCAATGCGGACGATTTCACGTTCGAGCTGATAAATATCTTCCGGTGTGTCGGTTTTCGGCAGACGAATAACATCCACCCCTGCCCTGACGGCGGCTTCCAGATCCTTTAAACCAAAAGGGGTATTAAGCGGGTTAATTCTGACAACGGTTTCAATATCGTTGTACATCGGGTGTTGCAGCGCGTGAAATACCAGAAGACGCGCGCTGTCTTTTTCTTTCAGCGCAACGGCATCTTCCAGGTCAAACATAATGGAGTCTGGTTTATAGATAAATGCCGTCGACAACATGGCAGCACTTGAACCGGGAATAAATAACATACTGCGACGTAACTTTTTCATTATAACGTTTCCCATGCAATGTCTTCCCGGGCTGTCCCTCTGAGCAGTGCAGCCTGCACGCGGGCGCGGATCACGCAGTCCAGCGCGCCTTTATCATCAATAATGATCTGCCCCTGTTCGATGTTGAACGCAGCCAGGGTTTCATAGACTACCTCTGCAATTCGGTCGCCGAATTGCTTATACACTTCGCTCTGGATGACCACGTCCAGCCCGCTCTCATCGGGGCTGACCTTAACCATGAGGTCGCTGGACTCCAGCGTTCCCGCCATCGCGGCTTGCACAATTTTCATATTCATTTTCCTGTGATAATGCACTTAAACCGCTGCCGTCAGCGGCTCGGATAAACAGGGCTGATGCTGTATTCCGTTATTCAGAAACGCGCGCGTGGTGGCAGGCACCATGCGGCTGGCGGCAGCGATGTTGTTTTCTTTTAATAAACGACGAACGGCTGAAGCCGATACCGGCACATTATTACCGTCCGTTCTTCTTTCTATTTCGTGTACGCTAATACGGGCCGCTGTGCTCGTCTCTTCTTCCAACCAGCGGTGCATCGCCCGGTTATATTCGGCGGTTAAAGGACAGAACGGCTCGGTACCCACGAAACGATGGTTAATATTCAACGCGGGGGCGATGTAATTTCTGAACAGCATGAGGTCAATTGCCGCGTAGGTTTTATCGATGACCTGCTTATCTTTCAGGAAATAGCTCGGGAATGTCCCGCGCGAAATAATATACGCCGACCCCGGATGAACGGTGACATTCGGCAGGTGCTGCGATCCGTCCCTGACCATCGCGAACCGTTCTTTAAACGAAAATGCCGAGACATCTTCCTGGACCACGAAAACATGTAACGCGTCGCACCGGCTCGCCGCATGCTCGATAAGATATTGGTGGCCGAGGGTGAACGGATTGGCGTTCATCACAATCGCGCCAATATTTTTCCCCGGCACGAAATGATGGCGGCGCAGCTGGCTGCAATAACGATGAATACCCACCGGCGTATTCTCCATTAATGACGCACGGTTCTCGACCGTCACCAGCGGATAAAACCCGCATCCGCGAAATGACTTCACGTTATCCGGACAGGTAAAGAGAAAGAGTTGATGTTCACCGTTCTGTGCCGCCTGAAGTTCGGCCTCATGGATTAACGTCAGGATTAACGACGTGCCCCGCCACCCGGCATCCACTGCGATGCACTTCAACGTGTTACCCGCAATGCCGGTGCAGGCGACAAGATGGCGCTGATAGCGGGCAACAATAAATTGCGCAATATCGTCATCAATACCTAAACCGTTGCGGGCCAGGAAGCGGACAACCTCTTCCCGGGACTGGGCGTTACCGGCGTTAATAACCTCAAACTCGGGTGTTCTGGCGGTGTACATCTTCTCTCTCCTGAGCGTTTAGACAGCTAACGCTTGTGGCTGCGGCTGGGCTTCCACAATGGTATTGACCAGCCGGCCAACATTTTCGATCTCCACTTCAACGCGATCGCCGTCGTGCAGAAACAGAGGTGGATTGCGCTTTTTGCCGACGCCGCCTGGCGAACCGGTAATAATGACGTCGCCGGCGCTGAGAGAGGTGAACGTACTGATGTAGGCGATAAGATCCGCCACTTTGTGGATCATGCTGCCTGTGGAGTCATCCTGAACCAGCATGCCGTTCAGCCAGGTGTGAATGGTCAGGGCGTGAGGATCGGGGATCTCGTCCGCCGTGGTCATGTAGGGGCCGAAGGCGCCGGTTTGCGTCCAGTTTTTACCGGCGGTGAACCAGGCGTGCTGCCAGTCGCGCACGGAGCCGTCCATGTAGCAGCTGTATCCCGCGACGTGGCTGAGCGCGTTTTTGACGTCAATTTGGCTACCGGGTTTACCGATAATTACGGCCAGCTCGCCTTCATAATCGAACTCGCTGGAGAGAACCGGTTTTATCACCGGCTGAGCATGCCCAGTTTGCGAATCAGGAAAACGGATAAACAGCGTGGGGGCATTATTCGTCTCAGCAAACTCTTTTCTTTTTTCAGCGTAATTCATCCCCACGCAGAAAATCTTTCCGGGCGCTTCTATAACGGGCAAAAAGGTCACGTCTTCAGGCCTAATATCCACCGGGCAATCGATATATTGTCTGGCGACATCAATCGCATCCCATTGAAGGAGATCTTTCAGGGTTGCATATTGATGGCCAATTTTATTACCCAGGTCGATAAAGCCCGACTCAGTATACATTCCGTAGCTTTTACGGCCCTGATGAATATAACTTGCTAGTTTCATAATAATACCTGATTAATATACGTGCTCATTCTGTGTTCACGCACCGAAGCGTGAACACATTGTCATGCTACTTACTCAGCTGACCGCGCTGGAACCAGAACCTGCTTATTACCAGATGCCAGATACGTAGCCACGACTACGCCAACGCCAAGTAATGCCAGAATAAATCCGGTCATTCCCTGCCAGCCCATTGAATGGAAGACAAAACCGTTGATAAAACCAATCACCGAACCGCCCATGTAGTAGAAGAATAAATAGAGCGCGACGGCCTGACCTCTTGCATGCGTGGCATTTTTACTGACCCAGCTTAAGCCGATAGAATGGCAGCCGAAGAAACAGCCGGTAAAAATCACTGCGCCAACAATAAAGGTGACAACGTTCGACGTGAGCGTCAGCAGCATGCCGAACGCCATGATCAGGAACAACACGCGCAGGACTTTCATTGCGCCATATTTTGCCGATAAGCGGCCTGCCTGCGGTGCCGTAAAGAAACTCAGGGCGAAGCTAAAGGAGAGCAGGCCTGCATTTGCCGGTGAAATATGGAACGGTTCACCTTTCAGGAAGAAGGCCAGATAGTTATACAGTGAGGTAAATGCGCCGAAGATAATAAAGCTGATGACAAACGCCAGCGCCAGATTTTTATTTTTGAAATGCGATGCTGCCCCTTTCACCATTCGCATCACGTCCAGGTTCTGGGTAGGGGTAAAATTTTTGGAATCTGGCAGCAGGAATTTCACCAAAATAGCAACCGCAATCAGGCTGACGGCAAAGCCGTAAAAGATGACATTAATGGAAACGTGGTCGATCAGCTGGCTGGCAACAATACGGCCGGACATGCCGCCCATCGAGTTACCGAAGACAAAATAGCCCGTCACGATGCCAGCTGCCACCGGTGCGACCTCCTCACTGATGTAGGCGGTTGCTGCCGCCGCGATGCCGCTCAGCGCCAGACCAATCACCGCACGCAGCGCCACCAGCATCGCCCAGGATTCCACCAGCGGGCAGAGCAGCGTCAGAATGCCGCCCAGCAGGAGGGAGACGATAATTAACCGCTTCCTGCCATAATGATCGGATAACGTCCCGGTAAACAGCAACCCAATTGCCAGCAAGGCCGTTTCTGCGGATAAGATAATACTCACCTGACTGACCGGAACATTATATTCCACGGCCAGCGTTGGAAGCAGTGGCTGAATAAAAAACAGAGAAGCAAGTTCTGCAAGCCCGGATAATGCGAGTGCCAGAATTACGCGAATATGCGCGCTGGCTTTTACAGGATCGGGCGCTTTCAGGGTATTGTTAGCATGCGTGAACGCCATAATAACCTCAGTATTATAGTTAAGGTACAGAATGTAATTGTTTAAGACAGGTATGTTTCTTAGTTTGGCTTTTACCTAATCAACTTCAGAGAGCATTTTTTCAGGTACGCAGACGACACCTTCAAATAGCTTACGGGAAGTACGAATTACCGCAGCTCGGGTATTTTCGATATTGTTCCCGTCCCTCAACAATGACACGGATATTTTTCCACTTGGGTGTTCAATATCAATAATATTGGTAAAGCGCTCTTTTGGACGACCAGCGACAATTTTAGCGGCGACGGAGCCTTCTATAAGCGTCGCGGTCGAAATACCAATCGAGCCGGTAATGGCCAGGGATTTATGGCAGGTGTGTGGCATGAAATACCGCACCTGAAGCGTTCCGCCGTTGCGCGCCCGGCTGAGGAGAACCGGTTTAGGGATCACTTTGTTTGACACATCCCCTAAGCCCATCGCCTCACCCGCCTGACGACGCAGGCTCTCCAGCCTTGCTTTAAACGCCGCATCGGCATCCAGTTCCGCGGGTGACTCCCCTCCTGTTTTCCCCAGTGCCGAGGCCTCAATCAATACCATCGGCATCGCCATATCAATACAGGTAACGTCAATACCGTCGAATACGTTTGTAACGCTGTCGGTCGGAAGCAATTTTCCTGTTTTGGAACCCGCTGAATTCAGGAAGGTTAAACCAATGGGCGCGGCAGTACCCGGAACTCCGTCAATCTGGGTATCGCCTTCATACACAACGCGATAATCCGGCGTTTGCACCTCGGCGTCGACCAGTGTTCCGGTGTTCAGATTGCGGATACGCACCGTTGTCACCGGGCTTTGCGCCTTCACCAGCCCTTTTTCTATCGCAAAGGGCCCCACCGCGCAGAGCATATTGCCGCAGTTTGGCGTGGTATCGACGCGACGTTCATTCACCATCACCTGTGCGAATAAATAATCCACATCAGCGTCCGGGCTGTCGGAAGGACTGACGATGGCCACCTTACTGGTTTGCGGGCTTCCACCGCCAATGCCATCAATTTCAAGTTCATGACCTGCGCCCATCAAGCTGAGTAACACCGCGTCGCGCGCTTCGGTTTCCTCAGGCAGGTCGCTGGCCAAAATAACGGGGCCTTTTGACGTACCGCCACGCATTAATACGCAAGGGATCTTTAACATGTGTTTTTCTCATTTCGTTTTATCAGGAACGCAATAAGGTTTTCACACTCCAGTTGATAACTCTAATGTCAAAAAAAGCGGGATTAATACGTTTTGCACATTAATAGCCCTTGCGTTATCGTGGTTTAAGAAAAGCGAAAATGGGATGCAGACATGCAACATGAATTACAGGGAATACAAGCGTTTGTAAAAATTGCAGAAATCGGATGTTTTACAAAAGCGTCGCAATTTCTTCATATTTCACAACCGGCGTTAACACGAAGAATTCAAAAACTGGAAGAAAGTCTGGGTACCACGCTATTTGAGCGTTCAACGCGCAGCGTCAAGCTCACGACGGTGGGAAGAGAATTTTTACCTAAGGCAAAGAATTTAATCGATTTTTATGAAAGCTCAGTCCTGAGTATTAAAGAGATGGCGACGCATCAGGCCGGGGTTATTACGGTTTCCTGTATCCCTACTGCCGCCTTCTATTTTCTGCCTTCAGTGATACGAGATTATAACAATGACTATCCAAACATCCGGATCCGCATCCTTGAGCACAGTGCCAGCGATTGTCTCGAAGCGGTTTTAAATGGCGACGCAGATTTCGGCATAAATATGATAAACATCACACATCCGAATATCGATTTTGCCCCGCTGGTAAACGAACCCTTTGTTCTGGCATGCCGCCGCGACAATGAACTGGCGAAAAAACCGCTGGTGACCTGGGACGATCTGGCAGGCATGAAGCTGATTGGAGTCAGGCGTTCCAGCGGGAACCGTTCGCTTATCGATCAGGCTTTTGAAAAGATGGACTGGAAGCCGAACTGGTTTTACGAAGTGCGTCACCTGTCAACGTCACTGGGGATGGTAGAGGCGGGTCTCGGGGTGTCTGTTGTGCCGAGTCTGGCGATGCCGACCGATGAACATCATGTCCTTGTTAGTCGCCCGCTGATTGAACCCGTCATCCGGCGAACGCTGGGGCTAGTACAACGCCGGGAAAACCCTCTCAGCCCGGCGGCGGAAAAATTCAGAGAGCTGCTTGTTCAGCTATGGTCAGCGGAAAACAACAGCCCGTGGATTGGCAAGTTTACTCAGCTGTAAGCCATGACATGACAAAGGGGCTAAGGCCCCTTTGCGCATTATTTTCCCGCCTGAGGATGTGTATCAAAGCCCGCCATCACCGCCGTCAACTCTGCAAGTGAAAAACCGTGTTTTGCATCGTCAACGCCCAGCCCAAAGCGTTCCTGCAGCAGCTTATACAGCGCCTCCGCATCCGGCAAATGGATCTGCTCCTGCACATGACCGTTCTGCCAGTGGGTAAAGTTGAAGTTGGTCAGCGTCAGCTTGCCGCCGTCCGGCAGATGGCGGCACATCAGCAGATGATGGCGGAAATGCGACTGCGGCCAGTGCGCCGACCAGAAATTCCCCATCACGTAATCGCTGAAATACTGCGTCGTCAGGTCAAAGTGGTACATCGACTGCCAGTGCTCGTGGTGGCGGAACTGCAGCACCCAGTCGTTGCCCTCGCTCAGCAGACGATACAGACCGTGCGGCGTTTCCTGCTCCTCGTTAGCGAGTAAACGAATCGGCGCCGTCAGCGTCTGGCCGCCAAACCCCACGTCCGCAATCCAGCGCTCACCGTTAAGCTCAACCAGCAGCAGGCGGTGCGTGCGCGGCGGCATTTGCGGCGGGCTCGCTAATACCACGCGCCCCAATACGCTGCGCACGGTAAACCCGACGTCACGCAATACCCGCTCAAACAGGCCGTTTTGCTCAAAGCAGTATCCCCCACGACGGGCGGTCAGCAATTTGTCGACCAGACACTGGTCTTCGAGATGAATTTCGCGCGGCAGGACGACATCGATATTCTCAAACGGGATCGCGCAGTTGTGATGTAAATGCAGTGCGCGCAGGGTGTCTATATCAGCAGAAGCCGGTTGCTTCCAGCCGATGCGGGCGAAATAGGCGGTCAGAAAGGGGGACATATATCAGTTTCCTTTGATAGTGACGCTGTGTTTATAAACTAATTCTACGCGCTCACTTTGATTTACGTGCTTTTTCGTCATACTCATCGTTACAGATGAGGAGATCCTATGAGCCACTTTCGCCCTGTTGAATTACGTCATGCCAGCCGTCTGCTCAACCACGGTCCTACCGTACTGATTACCAGTCGTGATGAAACGATCGACAGACGTAACGTTATGGCCGCCGCATGGTCCATGCCCGTTGAGTTTGAACCGCCACGCATCGCGATAGTCGTGGATAAAAGTACCTGGTCACGCGAGCTGATCGAACGCAGCGGGAAATTTGGCATCGTCATTCCCGGCGTGGCGGCGGCCAACTGGACTTACGCGGTGGGCAGCGTCAGCGGGCGCGACGAGGACAAATTCAACTGCTACGGGATCCCGGTCGTGAATGGCCCGGAGCTCGGCCTGCCGGTCATTGAAGAGAAATGCCTGGCGTGGATGGAATGCCGGTTATTACCCGTGACCTCCGCGGCAGAGAAATACGACACGCTGTTTGGTGAAGTGGTTTCAGCGGCAGCGGATGAGCGGGCGTTTATTGCCGGACGCTGGCAGTTTGACGGGGATAAGCTCAATACCCTGCATCATCTTGGAGCCGGGACGTTTGTGGCGAGCGGGAAGATGGTGAAGGCGCTGGATTGAGAAAACCCTCCCCCTATTGGGAGAGGGTGACCGTACTACTTCGCACGCCGTGCAATAATCTCATCCGCAACATTCCGCGGGGCTTCCGCAAAATGATGGAACTCCATCGTATACGTCGCGCGTCCCTGGGACATCGAGCGCAATGTCGTGGCATAACCAAACATCTCCGCCAGCGGCACGTCAGCGCGAATAATCTGGCTTCCGTATTGCTCTGCCATCCCCTGCACCATGCCGCGGCGGGAAGAGAGATCGCCCATGATGTTACCGGCGTACTCTTCCGGTGTTTCCACCTCCACGTGCATGATCGGCTCAAGGATCGCCGGATCCGCCCTGCGGGCGCCCTCTTTAAAGCCGAGGATCGCCGCCATGCGGAACGCCATCTCCGAGGAGTCGACGTCGTGATACGAGCCAAACGTCAGCGTCGCTTTAACATCGACGACCGGATAGCCCGCCAGCACGCCGCTGTTCATCGCTTCCCGCAGCCCTTTCTCAACGGACGGGATATACTCGCGCGGCACCACGCCGCCCTTGGTGGCATCTTCAAATTTAAAACCACTTCCGGGCTCCAGCGGCTCCAGACTCAGGACCACATGGCCGTACTGGCCTTTACCGCCGGACTGTCGGACAAATTTGCCTTCGATGTCCTTCACCGTTTTACGCAGGGTTTCACGGTAGGTCACCTGCGGACGACCGATATTTGCCTCGACGCCAAACTCACGCTTCATGCGATCGACGATAATCTCAAGGTGTAGCTCACCCATCCCGGAGATAATGGTCTGACCGGACTCTTCGTCAGTGTGCAGGCGGAAAGACGGATCTTCCGCCGCCAGACGCTGCAGCGCGATGCCCATTTTCTCCTGATCGCCTTTGGTTTTCGGCTCAATCGCCAGCGAGATCACCGGGTCCGGGAACTCCATGCGTTCAAGCGTAATGACGGCGTTCGGATCGGTGAGCGTGTCGCCGGTGGTCACGTCTTTCAGCCCCACGCAGGCCGCGATATCCCCGGCGCGCAGTTCGTCCACCTCGTGGCGATCGTTGGCATGCATCAGTACGATTCGCCCGATACGCTCTTTCTTCCCTTTTACCGGGTTATACACCGCGTCGCCTTTACGCAGCACGCCAGAGTAGACGCGGATAAAGGTTAGCTGCCCGACGTACGGATCGCTCATCAGCTTGAACGCCAGCGCCGAGAACGGCTCATCATCGCTCGGGTGACGCTCCGCGTGCTGCCCTTTTTCATCCACGCCATCAATGGCCGGCACGTCCAGCGGCGACGGCATCAGCTCGATCACCGCATCGAGCATGCGCTGCACCCCTTTGTTTTTAAACGCGCTGCCGCAGAGCATCGGCTGGATCTCGCCCGATATGGTGCGAATACGCAGCCCTTTAATAATTTCCGCTTCCGTCAGGTCGCCGGTTTCCAGGTACTTGTCCATCAGTTCATCGCTGGCTTCCGCCGCCGCAGAGACCATTTTTTCACGCCACTCTTGCGCGGTACTGACCAAATCGTCCGGCACGGGCGCATAGGTAAACACCATGCCCTGCGTCGCATCGTCCCACAGAATGGTGCGCATCTTGATCAGATCCACCACGCCGGTGAAGTGATCTTCGGCACCCACCGGGATGACAATCGGCACCGGATTGGCCTTCAGGCGTTCCTGCATCATCCGCACGACGCGGAAGAAGTCGGCACCCGGACGGTCCATTTTGTTGACGAAGGCCAGACGCGGTACGTGATATTTATTGGCCTGACGCCAGACGGTTTCCGACTGCGGCTGCACGCCGCCCACGGAGTCATACACCATCACGGCACCGTCGAGGACGCGCATGGAACGTTCCACCTCAATGGTGAAATCCACGTGCCCCGGGGTGTCGATGATGTTAATCCGGTGCGGCTCATAGCCTCTGTCCATACCTGGCCAGAAGCAGCTAACCGCCGCGGAGGTAATGGTGATCCCGCGCTCTTGCTCCTGCGCCATCCAGTCAGTGGTTGCCGCGCCATCGTGTACTTCACCCAGCTTGTGGCTCATCCCGGTATAAAACAGGATGCGCTCGGTGGTGGTGGTTTTACCGGCATCGATATGCGCGGAGATACCGATGTTGCGATAACGTTCGAGAGGGATGGGTCGGGGCATGATATTTCCTTAGTCAGTATGACGTGTTTGTGACGACCAGGATGGTCGTGCATTCGTTCGTTTGCTATAATAGTCCTATTGTACGAGTATTATCGAACTATTTTTTAAGGATTGACCTATTGTTGATATAGCTCAATCTGACGCCATACGCAGGAAAACGATGATCCCTAACCACCCTGAAACTGAACAAATACTGCTGGAAAATGTGCTCTTTGCCCTCGGCAACCCGCTCCGGCTATCGATTATTCGCCGGCTCGCCGACGGCAGCGAACTGAGCTGTAACGCGCTGCGCCCGGAGGACGTGGTGAAGTCCACGATGACCCATCACTGGCGCGTATTGCGCGACAGCGGGGTCATCTGGCAGCGTCCGCAGGGACGCGAAAACATGATTTCATTGCGACGAGACGATCTGGATACCCGTTTTCCGGGGCTGATGGCGATCCTGCTGCAGGTTAAGTAATTTCAGTCCCTTCCAGGCGATAGACCGGGATCTGCCGGGTTGTTTTGGTAAGCGTATCGAACACCTCGGCGTTGGACGTCACGATCCGCATCCCTGTTTTGCGTAACCGTTGTACATCAGCCGCGATGCGCTGAATGCCAAACCAGAAAAGCCCGTCAAGCGCGGTTACAGACAGCCCGTTGTCCAGCGCCAGTTTGAGGCGTTCCTTTGGCGCTTTCACCTGCTGGGCAATTTGTCGGTAAGACGCTTCCGTCGCGCCCGTGGCGTCACTGCGCTGGATCCGCGTCTTCAGGTGATAGGTAAACTCGTCAGGTATGCCGTCCAGATCCCGTTTAAGGCTGTAGACGCAGCCAAAGCGCTTGCCGTTAAACAGAACATTTTTCTGACTGAGCTGAAGCTCTTTCCTGACGGCATCAATCAACTGGGGCGCACGGGTGAGAAGCAGCCTGAAGGGCAGCTCGAAGCTGGTGACGTAATCCACATTAAGCAACGCGAGGCGCAGCCGCTCCTCTGCACCGGCCTTTTGCTCACGACACTCCTCCAGAACCTCTGCCCACTGGCGCGTCAGGCGCTCCGGTTCGGCAGCTTCGGTCAGGAGATATTTTTCAATCTGATAATCAACTCTTCCGGTCATCGTGTGGTATCCCGTCGCTGTGGCTGCGGTAATTCTATACAGCGCGGTGAGTTTTATAAAGGACTGAACCGCAGCGACACGCTGTAAATGTCGTTGCGATTCAGTATCCTGACGATTCGAATCAGTGCGCCATAATCCAGCCCATCAACAGCGTGGCGAAAATCACCGTTGAGGCACCGCCAATACGCGTCGCGATCTGCGCGAACGGCATAAGCGACATGCGGTTGGAGGCGGACAGAATGGCCACATCTCCCGTACCGCCCAGCCCACTGTGGCAGCAGGTTACAATCGCCGCTTCCACCGGATACATATTCAGACGCGACGCAATCACGTAGCCGCTCAGCGCCATCGCAATCACCACCGATCCGCATACCACTACATAGCCCACCGAGAAGACCGACACCACGCTTTCAAGCGGCACGTATAGCATCCCGAGGCCGATCATCAGCGGCCAGACCAGCGCAGCCGAAACGAATTTATAGCAGCTGTGCGCCCCCTGCTCCATTGAGGCCGGGATCACCCTGAAGTATTTACACAGGACGGCAATCAGGATCATCAGCACCGGGCCGGGAATATGGACCAGTTTTTCAAACAAGCCTCCGACGATGAAAAACGCGCACACCATCAGCAATCCGCCGCCCATCAAATGAAAATCCGTCTGCTGAGCGCCAGGCGCCCCGGCGAACAGGCTGGCGTCGTCTTTACTCCGCGTGAGCATGCCATTTCCTGAAAGCGCAGGACGTTTCGTCCCGAGACGCGCCAGCGAGCCGGCACAAATAATGGCGAAGATATTTCCGACGACCGCAGCGGGAGCCAGCTGCGCCACGTAGACGTCCGGCGTCTGCCCCAGGATTGCCGAATAAGCCAGAGACAGGGGCAAAATCCCCTCGCCAATTCCACCGCCAATGATAGGGACAATGATAAAGAAGAAGGTGTGGTAAGGCGTATACCCAAACAGCGTTCCCACAATAAGCCCGCTCAGCACGGCCATCAGTGTTCCCGCCACCAGCGGAACAAACATGCGCATCATGCCCTGGATCAGCAGCACCCGGTTCATCCCCAGGATGCTGCCGACCACCAGGCAGGCGATGACGAAATAGAGCAGATTCGCCTCCTTCATCAGCAGATGCACCGTATCAAGGGTTTGTTTCCCGAATGCGCCAAAATAGACCAGCACGGAAGGCACCATCAGACACAGGATCGCCGGGCCGCCGATGTCCTTCAGCACGGGGATTTGACGGCCCACTTTGGCAAACGCAAAACCAAGGGTCATGATGACCGCCAGTCCGCCTATCATATTTTTCGGCAGCAGCCCTGCCCAGGCGGACGTCGCCACAATCGCGGCAATCCCGACGAACAGCATCAGCGGAACCGCGCCCACCTCGGTCGTGTTAAGCCCAAAAGCAAAACGCGAGGTCGACAGCGCGGAAGTCGGTACAGGATTATCTTTCATATAATCACCTGAAATTTGTGTTCGGATATACAGAGAAAGGAATAAGCGGAAAACTATTCCTGATTCGAATAAATGTTCTTAAATAGAAAATAATGACTTTGGTGGCCTTTTCTCAAAAACAGGCTCAGCGTGAAATTAACATGGGCTTTCGAAGAGAAATGTGAACACAACAGCCCTTTCCTTTTAAATAATTTAATTCATTATTATGTAACTAAATTTATTCATGGCATTCAATGCAATTCTTTTGAAATTAATAAAACCAGAAATAATGTGACCCTTATCACTCCTGCTCCGTTAGCTAAGCGCTAAATTAGCTCCCCAACAAAACACAGAAAACCCCGTGTCTTTATCATCCTTAAAGTCACTGTTTCTGCTCGTCTTATTTCTGTTTCGTTTAAATATTCAGGAGTTAACCATGTCTCGTAAAGACGTTCTGTACACGCCCTATAATGGCGCCGTACTGCTGGAAAATCCGTTATTAAATAAAGGCCTCGCCTTTATTAAGGAAGAGCGGGATAATTTTAATCTGCATGGATTATTGCCGCATAACGTTGAAACCATTGAAGAGCAAACGGAGCGCGCCTGGGTGCAGTTCTGCCATTTTAAAAGCGACATTTCCCGCCATGTTTATTTGCGCAATATTCAGGACACCAATGAAACCCTCTTTTACAACCTCCTGCGTTCGCATCTGAAAGAGACGTTACCGATTATCTATACCCCGACGGTGGGTGAAGCCTGCGAGCATTTCTCCACGATTTATCGCCGCGCGCGCGGCTTGTTTATTTCATGGCCTAACCGCCACCGCATTGATGAGATGCTGCAAAGTTTCTCGCGCAACGACGTTCGGGTGATTGTGGTAACGGACGGAGAACGCATTTTAGGCCTCGGCGACCAGGGTATCGGCGGTATGGGCATACCGATTGGCAAGCTGTCGCTGTATACCGCCTGCGGAGGGATCCATCCGGCCTCCACCCTGCCGATTATGCTGGATGTCGGCACCAATAATCAGCAACACCTCGACGACCCGATGTACATGGGCTGGCGTCACCCGCGCATCAGCGACGACCAGTACGCTGAATTTATGGATATGTTTATCAGCACGGTTAAGGCGCGCTGGCCCAACGTTCTCCTGCAGTTTGAAGACTTTGCGCAGAAAAACGCCACCCGACTTCTGCAGCGCTACCGCGACCAGCTGTGCTGCTTCAATGATGATATCCAGGGCACGGCAGCCGTCACCGCCGGGACGCTGATCGCGGCGGCGCACGCGGCGGGGACGCGCATTCGCGACCAGCGCGTGGTGTTCCTGGGCAGCGGCTCTGCCGGATGCGGGATTGCTGAAAAAATTGTGGCGCTAATGGTCGATGACGGCCTGAGCGAGTCGGAAGCCCGCAGCCGGATCTTTATGGTCGATCGCTTCGGCCTGCTGACCGACGACATGACCAACCTGCTCGATTTCCAGAAAAACCTGCTCACCGCGCGCGACGCCGTTAGTCGCTGGCAGGTAGACTCGCAAAATATTTCCCTGCTGGACGTGGTGAAGAACGCGCATCCCACGGTGATGATCGGCGTTTCAGGCCAGCCGGGGCTGTTCAGTGAAGAGATCGTCAAAGAGATGCATCGCCACTGTCCGCGCCCAATCATCATGCCGCTCTCGAACCCAACGTCGCGGGCGGAAGCCCAGCCGCAGGACCTTATCGCCTGGACCCAGGGTGCCGCGCTGGTGGCCACCGGCAGTCCGTTCGCCCCGGTATTCTGGGAGAATGCGCACTATGAGATTGCCCAGTGCAACAACGCCTATATCTTCCCGGGCCTTGGGCTGGGCGTGCTGGCCTGTAACGCGCGCCGGGTGACGGAAGAGATGCTGATGGCAGCAAGCCGCAGCCTGGCCGCGCAGTCTCCGCTCGTGACCACGGAAAGAGGAGGATTACTGCCGCCGGTAGATCAGATTGAAACGGTCTCACGCCAGATTGCCGTTGCCGTCGCCCGGGCCGCCATTGAACAAGGCGTGGCGCCAGCGTTAGATGATGAAACCCTGATGGCGCGTATCGAGAAAACCTGGTGGCAGGCGGACTATGCACCGTACCGCCGATCCGCGCTGTAGCGCCGGTCATGCCCTCACCGCAGGGTGAGGGCATCGCTGTGGTGTCAGTGCTGTATGCGTGAACGGTCAGAAAAATCGCTGGCGGAGAGACTATCAACCCGAGTTGCCGCCTGCTTCAGACGGGCATACCGGTCAGGTACCCCTTCAGGACGGGTTTTGAAGCGACGGTGCAGCCACATATACTGCTCTGGGGCCATGCGTACGGCCTGCTCAATTGCCCTGTTCATCTGCGTCGCCACGGCTTCTTTATCGCCGCCCTGCAGCGCCTCGCTGATATCCTCCAGAATAATCAGCTCGTAACCGGTGCCATCCGCCCTGCGGCGCGGCACAAAGGGGATAACGGCAGGGTTAGCGCTTTTGACCAGCATATAGCTGCCCGCCGTCGTCGCGGCATCCGGCACCGCAAAGAACGGCACAAACACGCTGTTGGTTTTGCCATAGTCGTGATCCGGGGCGTACCACAAAATTTCATGCTGCTTCAGCGCGCGGATCATGCCCTTTAAATCATGGCGATCGAGCATGGTTTTGTTGGCGCGCAGGCGCCCGCGCGTCTGAAGCCAGTCCAGCAGAGCATTGTTATTAGGACGATAGACCCCGATACCGGGGTTAAGCATGCCAAATATCCGCGCGCCCAGCTCAAGGGTCAGAAAATGTATCCCTACCAGCACCACGCCTTTTCCCTGCGCCCTCGCCTTTTCCATGTGCTCATACCCCTGCACGGTAAAGCATTTCTTTACCCGCCATGCAGGCCAGAACCATGCCATTCCGGTTTCGATTACCCCCATTCCTACCGATTCAAAATTACGCTGCAGCAATGACTCGCGTTCATCCTTTTTCATCTCCGGGAAACAAAGCTCCAGGTTGCGGCGGGCAATCTCAACGCGGCGAGGCAGTAAGCGCATCGCCAGTCGACCCAGGCCATGACCGATTCTGAACAGAAACGGATAAGGGAGCAGCATGATGAGCCACAGAGCCGCAATGCCGGCCCAGCTTAGCCAGTAACGGGGATGAAGAAAGGCGAATGAAAAACGGGGTAATTTTGTCATCAGAAAATTATCCTTTAACGTGTCTGTCCTTAATTGATTCTGTTGGAGATCTTTCCTAAGGATGAATAATATGCCAGTCAGAAACGTTAATTGTAGCGGATAAGACAAAACGCATTTTTATCGATTTTTGCGAAAAACGGGAAGTCAAGCCGGGAAGGATTTATCCGCTCCCCGGCAGAAGATCTTACATCGAATACCCGGGCTTCTTAATAAGCTCCTCCAGCTTCGGTCCAATTTCGGTATCCCAGACCTGCGCCTTCCAGTCTTCAGGCGCGATCTGCTTCAGCGCCACCGACACGGAACTGTCTTTGCTGTTGAAATGGCTAATAATCACGTCGGCAATATCCGCCGCCAGGGCAGCTTTCTGTTCGTCGTTTAAATCACGGGGAAAACATTTAATATCTACGTGTGGCATGTGCAGGCTTCCGGTTGTGAATGTGGGTTCCACGTTATCAGATAATTTTGTTTGCCTTTAACACCTTGTGCAGTTCCGGTCGCTGGCATACGGCGTCCGCAATCGCCGTGAATTTAGGGGTATTTTCGGCAAACCAGGCGTGACGGGGCCCCCAGGTGCGCGCGACCGCAATATACACATCCAGCAGCGTCAGCCGTTCCCCCAGCGCAAACGGGGCAGCCTTAAGCTGGCTTTCGAACCACAAATAGAGGGATTTCCGGTATTCGATGCAGTTTTTCTGCAGCTGTTCCGGCGCATCCGGCACCCAGCGTTCGGGATAGTCTGCATAGGTAAACGTGGGATAGACGTTGGCTACGAACCAGATGAGCAAACGCTGAAACGGCTGACGTTCAGCCTGCCCTACGGGTGGGGCGAGATCGGGACACCGGTCGAGCACCATCAGGGCAATCGCCGCCGTTTCGGTCATGATGGCGCCATTTTCCAGCTCCAGCGTCGGCACCTGGCACAGCGGATTGAGCTTGTGCAGCAATTCACGCTGCGGACCGGGCTGGTCAAACCCGTCCACGTTGATGAATTGATAAGGGATATCAGCCAGGGTCAGCATCACCTCACTGATTGCCGAGCCCCAGCCGGGTACGCCATAGAGTTTAATCATGTTGCCCCCTCAGGAGTGAAAATCCTAAGTGTAGAGCACCATTAGTAGGTTATCCCAGGCGGGTTGACCTCCGATTGCGTCACCGCTTCGCCCTGCTCGCCCCAGCGCGCCAGCACCTTCTGGTACTCTCCGCGCTCAATCGCACCGTTCAGCGCGGCCTGCAGGGCATAAACCAGTTGATTGCCTTTTTTGGTCGTGGTGGCGACATAAGCTTTCTTCGGCCCTAAACCGACCACGCGGGTTTTGCCGGTGAGCGCCGCTTTGTAAGCTGAAACCGACTGGGGGCCGAAGAACACATCCGCCCTGCCGGACTGGATATAGAGATTGCCCGAGGCATCGTCGTGAAGATAGACCGGCAGCGCAGGCGCCCGCCCCGCCTTTTTATTCTCTTCGTTCCAGCCCAGTAGGATGCGCTCCTGATTGGTACCCGAGCCGACAATCACCTTTTTCCCGGCCAGATCTTCCGCGCTTTTGATTGACTGAATCTCGCTGGTGGATTTCACCGAAAACGCCAGCGAATCGACGCGGTAGGTCGCAAAATCAAACTTCTCTTTACGCTGTTCGGTCACTGCAATGTTCACCAGCGCCACGTCGTAGCGCCCGGAGGCGATCCCCAGCGGCCAGTCTTCCCACGCCGTCGGCACCAGCTTTAGCTTCAGCCCCAGGCTGCCCGCCAGCAGGCGGGCGATATCCGGGTCGCTGCCGATCCGCGTGCGGTTATCGCTGGCCATCAGCGCCAGCGGCGGGGAGTTCAGCATCGAGACGGCGACCGTCAGCGTACCCGGCTCAACGAATTTATAGCCGGCGGGGATCTTCGCCACGGCCTGCCGATCCACCGTCACCGGCAGCGGCTGCTCGTTGGCTTTCAGATCGATGCTGGCGTGGCTCGCCGTCGTGAAGACCAGCCCCGCCAGAAGTCCATATTTCATTGGCACTCCTTACAAGACTTTGGAGAGGAACTGGCGCGTTCGCGCATGTGACGGACGGTTTAATACCTCGTCACTGCTGCCCTGCTCGACGATTTTTCCGTCGACCATAAACACCACCTGATCCGCCACCTCGCGGGCAAAGCCGATCTCGTGGGTCACTACCACCAGGGTAGTGCCGGACCGGGCCAGTTTTTTGATCACGTCCAGCACTTCCCCTACCAGCTCCGGATCCAGCGCCGAGGTGGGTTCATCAAACAGCATCACGCGGGGACGTAACGCCAGCGCGCGGGCAATGGCAATGCGCTGCTGCTGGCCGCCGGAGAGATGGCGGGACCAGGCATCGGCTTTGTCCCGTAGCCCGACCACGTCCAGCAGGCTGTACGCGCTTTCCACCGCCTCTCTTTTGCTGAGCTTTTTATGCGCGATGGGCGCCTCAATCAGGTTTTCCAGCACCGTGAGATGGGGAAAGAGATTGAAGTTCTGAAACACATAGCCCACGTTGACGCGCTGTTTGAGGATCTCTTTCTCCTTCAGCTCGTAGAGCTTGTCGCCCTGGCGACGGTAGCCAATGTAGTCCCCGTCGATCTGAATAAAGCCTTCGTCGACGCGCTCCAGGTGGTTTATGGTGCGCAGCAGCGTCGATTTTCCCGACCCGGACGGCCCTAGGATGACCGTCACGGACCCGGGCGGGATCTCAAGCGACACGTTGTCGAGCGCCTTATGGCGACCAAAATACTTGCTGACGCCGGTGATTGAGATATGTCCTTCAGGAGAGGCTTGCATGGATAGGCTCCTGTGCTGGCGTGGTGGTGACGGAACGGGTGCGACGGGCGGCACGGTTCTGATTAACCGCAGAGCGGCGTTCGCTGCGGGCGAGTGCGCGTTCAACACCGTACTGGATAGCGGACAGGACGGTGGTAATCACCAGATACCAGGCGGCACCGACCATCAGCAGCGGGATCACCTCCTGCGTGCGGTTGTAGATCATCTGAATGGTATAGAACAGCTCCGGCATCGCCAGGACGTAGACCATCGCCGTGCCCTTGGCGAGGCTGATGATTTCATTGAACCCCGACGGCAGGATGGTGCGCAGCGCCTGAGGCAAAATGATGCGCACCGTGCGGCGCCAGGCCGGCAGGCCGAGCGCGGCGGCGGCCTCATACTGCCCGTGATCGACCCCGAGGAAACCACCGCGAATGATCTCGGCGGTATAGGCGCTCTGCACCAGCGTTAGCCCCACCACGGCGGTAGAGAACTGCCCCAGCACGTTGATGGTTTCAAAGCTGCCCCAGGTGATGCCGGTGAACGGCACGCCGAGCGAGAGCGTGTCGTAGAGATAGGAAAAGTTGTACAGGATGATCAGCACGACGATCAGCGGCAGCGACCGAAACAGCCAGATATACGCCCACGCCAGGCTGCTCAGCAGCCAGGATGACGAGAGTCTCGCCAGCGCCAGCATGCCGCCAAACACCACGCTCAGCGCGGTGCCGATCAGCGTCAGCAGCAGGGTCTGCCCGACGCCTTCGAGGATAACCGGGTCGAAGAACCAGCGGGCGAACACCGCCCACTCCCAGCGCGGGTTAAAGGCAACTGACTGAATCACGACCGCCAGGACAAACAGCGCCACCGCGGCGCCGACGGCCCGCAGCGGATAACGCGCCGGGACCACCTTAATGGTTTCAACGTTGCTCATCGTCGTTCCTCATGCGGTTTTGCTGAACGCTTCACGTACCAGCGTTTTGGTGAAACGCAGCCGACCGTCAAACGGCGGCTGGCTATACTCTTCCGGATCGCGGTTCAGATCGAACTGCGGCTGATAGCCCTGGCTAAGATAGAGCCTCACCGCTTCCGGCTGACGAAAGCCGGTTGTCAGGTAGATCTGACTGTACCCTGCCAGCACCGCCCTGCGCTCAAGCTCCTGCACCACGCGCCCGGCAAGCCCCTGCTGACGCAGGGTTTTGTCCGTCCAGATACGTTTGATTTCCGCGGTGCGTTCGTCGAAGGGTTTGTACGCGCCGGTGGCAATAATCTTCCCGTCGCGCTCCAGGACGATAAACAGCCCCTGCGGCGCTAAATACCACTCGGTGAGCTCCACTTCCGCGTCTTTGGAAAAGTAGTCCCCGTAGCGGGCCGCATATTCCCCGAACAGCCCCTCGATAATGGGCTGAAGTTCGGCATCTTCCGGTGAAACATCACGAAATCGTTCGCTCATCACGCCTCCTTAATCGCCCAGGCCCGCCGGGTTCACTTCGGACTGCGGAATGCGCTCAACCCCTTCACCCCAGCGGTTCAGCACTTTGTCGTAATCGCCGTTTTTGATGACGCCGTTCAGCGCGGTCTGTACCGGCTCAACCAGCCCGCTGCCTTTTTTCAGCGTCACCGCAATGTGCGCCGCCTTCGGCCAGCCGCCGTCGACGCTGCCCACCAGTTTGGTTTTCCCGTTCAGCGCCGCTTTCCAGGCGCCAATCACGTTCGGGCCAAAGTAGGCATCCGCGCGCCCGGACTGCAGCGCCAGGGTTTGGGCCGCATCGTCTTTGGTGTAGATCGGGGTAAAGGGCTTCAGTCCCTTCTTCAGGTTTTCGGCATTCCACGCCAGCAGGATGGCCTCCTGGTTGGTGCCGGAGCCCACGATAATCTTCAGCCCGGCGATGTCCTCCGCTTTCTGAAGCGATTTGATTGGGCTTGTCGATTTCACGTAGAAACCGAGGGAATCCTTACGGTAGGTGGCAAAATCAAACTTCTGTTTGCGCTCTTTAGTGACTGTGATGTTGCTGATGGCGGCATCGTATTTCCCGGACGCGACGCCCAGCGGCCAGTCTTCCCAGGAGGTGGGCACCACGTTGAGCTCCAGCCCGAGGCTGTCGGCGACCAGACGCGCGACGTCAACTTCGCTCCCCAGCAGCGTTTTGTTGTCGTCGGAGAAGACCGTCAGCGGCGGCTGATTGAGTCCCGCCACCGCCACGGTAAATTTCCCCGGCACGGCAAAGCGATAGTCTTTCGGCAGCTGTGCCACCGCCTCGCTATTTTTCGCGGTGTTAATCGGCGTTTTATTGGCCTCGATGCTTACGCCGGTGCCGTTAATATTGACGTTCTCTGCCCAGACGGCAGGGGTAAAGGCCAGCGCGAGCGCCAGAACAAGCGATGATTTCTGCATAGCGGGGTTCTCTTTTATTGTTGTGTGTACTGGTTTTTCGGTTGGTCTAAGCCAAGGCTTTCGCGCAGCGTGGTGCCCGGGTAGTCGGTACGGAACAGCCCGCGAGACTGAAGAATCGGTACCACCTGGTCAACAAAGCGCGGGAAGGTGTCCGGCGTGCCGCCCTGAATGATGAAGCCGTCTGCGGCATAACCTTCAAACCAGGCCTGAAGACCGTCAGCCACCTCCTCCGGCGTGCCGGAAAAGCGCGGGCGCGGCGAAGCGGCTTCAAGCGCCACCTGACGCAGGGTTAAGCTGCGTTCGCGGGCATTACGCTTGATTTCATCCGTGGTGCTGCGGAAGCTGTTTTTGCCTAAGTCGCCGATATCCGGGAACGGCTCGTCGAGCGGATACTGGCTGAAATCGTGATGTTCGAAATAACGCCCGAGGTAATTGAGGGCGTCATTAATCGACACCAGCGCCGCCGTGGTCTGGTACTGGTGTTCCACGTCATCGGCATCTTTCCCCACAATCACGCTAACGCCCTGGAAAATATGGAGATCCGACGCGCGGCGGCCGTTTGTTTCGAGCTGCTGTTTTACATCCTGATAAAAGGCTTTTGCCTCGTCGAAGGTCTCGTGGTGGGTAAAAATGGCGTCGGCATGTTTTGCCGCCAGCTTTTTCCCGTCGTCCGACGCCCCGGCCTGAAAGACAATTGGTCGCCCCTGCGGCGTGCGGCCAATATTCAGCGGACCGGCGACCTTGAAGAAGTCACCGTGGTGATCGAGCGTATGCAGTTTGGCCGGGTCAAAAAACTGGCCGCTCTCTTTGTTGCGGATAAACGCGTCCCCTTCCCAGGAATCCCACAGCCCTTTCACCACGTCGAGATACTCATCGGCAATCCGGTAGCGCAGCGCATGCTCGGGGTGTTTTTCACGGGAAAAGTTCTTTGCTGACCCTTCCAGCGGCGAGGTCACCACGTTCCAGCCCGCGCGGCCATTGCTCAGGTGATCGAGGCTGGCGAACTGGCGCGCCGTGGTAAAGGGCTCGCTGTAGGAGGTGGATAAGGTTCCCACCAGCCCCAGGCGCGAGGTAATGCTGGCCAGTGCGGAAAGCACGGTTAACGGTTCAAACCGATTCAGAAAATGGGGGATCGATTTCTCGTTGATATAGAGACCATCGGCCACGAAGAGGAAATCGAGCTTCCCTTCCTCAGCCTTTAACGCCGTCGCTTTCACAAAGTCGAAATTAATACTGGCGTCGGCAATCGCCGCAGGATGGCGCCAGGCGGACATATTCCCGGATGCACCATGCAGAATGGTGCCCAGCCGCAGTTGTCGGGTTGCAGACATCTTTACCTCTCCTGAATTAAACGTGTTGCAGGGCTTTTTCCGCAAGCTGTGCAAAATAGCGGGCGGCGGGCTCAATCAGTGCTTCATCCGGATTAAAGGCCGGGTGATGTAAACCAAACGGACTGTTGCTGCCAATGCTGACAAACGCGCCGGGAACAGACTGCAAATAGACCGCAAAATCCTCCCCGCCCATATGCAGTTCCGCGTGCCGGGTTTCATATCCGGCCTCACGCGCGACCGAGGTGGCAAAATCAGCCCAGCGTTCGTCATTCACCAGCGCGGTAGGCCCGGCATACCAGGTGATATCAATCTGCGCGCTGAAGGCGCTGGCAAACCCGGCGGCAATTTCACCCACGCGGGCTTTCACATTCTGCTGCACTTCCGTGCGATGGGTACGCAGCGTGCCTTCCAGCTCGACGCTTTCCGGCAGCACGTTCCAGGTGTTGCCGCCTGCGATGCGGGTGACGCTCAGCACCACCGAATCCAGCGTGTTGACGTTGCGGCTGGCGACGCTTTGCAGCGCCGTTACCAGCTGGCTTGCCAGCACGATGGCGTCGTTGCCTTCATGAGGACGTGCGGCGTGCGCGCCTTTACCGGTAATGCGGATCACGAAGCGGTCGACGTTGGCGTAGAACGGCCCGCCGCGGGTGGCGAACTCACCAACCGGCAGGCCAGGCTCGTTGTGCATACCGAAAATCGCGCTGACATCGCGCAGGGCACCGGCCCGCACCATGCTCTTCGCACCGCCAAAGTTCTCTTCAGCAGGCTGAAACAGGATGCGCACCCGGCCGTTAAGCGAGGCCTCCCGCTCTTTCAGCTTTAACGCGGCGCCGAGGATGACGCTGGTGTGAATATCGTGTCCGCAGGCGTGCATCACCCCTGCATGCTGTGAGCTAAACGGCACGCCGCTGCGCTCCTCGATCGGCAGCGCGTCAATGTCAGCGCGCAGCGCAACCAGCCTGCTGCCCGTCCCGATTTCCGCCACCAGCCCGGTCGACAGGTCGTAAGGCTGTGGGGTGATCCCGGCGTTGGTCAGCCACTGGCGCAGGCGCGCGGTAGTTTCGACTTCCTGGCCGGACAGCTCCGGGTTCTGGTGCAGTTCGCGGCGCCAGGCAATCAGTTGTTCGCCAAAGCTCATACGGTGACCTCCTTGTTAAGACGCGCCCCGGCAAGCAGTCGCAGCGACGCAACGCGCGTAGCCCCCTCCGCTACCGGCGTGTCGATGATAAATTCGTCAATGCCCCACTGCTGATGCAGCGCGTTGAGCTGTTCCACTACCGACTCAGCGGTGCCCGCCAGCAGCGACTGTGCGCGACGTGCAATGCGCACCGGCTCACTGCCCGCCTGGCGTGCAAACGCGTAGGCCTGTTCTTCGCTGGCCACGGTGACACGCTGGCCGTTTGCCAGCTCAACGCCCCACACTTCGACCTTCTGCGCCAGCGCGTCTGCCTCGGCCTGCGTCGGCGCGACAATCGCCTGCACCGCCACTATCACGTCCCGCGCGCTGTTCTCACGCCAGGTCGATACCACCTCGCGCAGCAGGTCCGGGTCACCGTTCAGGTGTGCGGCAAACACAAAGTGCCAGTCGAGCCTGGCGGCCAGCAGCGCGCTTTCGGTACTCGCGCCCAGCAGGAAACCCTCAGCAGGCAACGGCGGCAGCGGCGTGGCGCGGACGGCCTCTTCAATAGCGTGATGCTCAGGACGGATCCAGCGGTCGAGCTGGGCCAGCTGTTCGGCAAAGCTGCCCTTTTCCTGTTGATTCAGGCCCTGCTGCAGCGCGCGGGTTGAGAGCGGTAATCCGCCGGGGGCTTTTCCAACGCCGAGATCGACGCGGCCAGGCGCCAGCGCGGCCAGCACGTTGAAGTTCTCGGCGACTTTATAAGGGCTGTAGTGCTGGAGCATTACGCCGCCGGACCCGACGCGAATGCGCGTGGTTTGCCCGAGGATCCAGGCAATCAGCAGCTCCGGCGAAGGGCTGGCAAGCTGTGGGGTGTTGTGGTGTTCGGCAATCCAGAAGCGGTGATAGCCCAGATTTTCTGCCTGCTGCGCCAGCGCCAGGGTACGCGCCAGTGCATCGGCAGCCGTTTCGTTTTCAGCGATGGGGCTTTTATCCAGAATGCTGATTCGCCATGACATGTTGCGTTCTCGTTTGACTTAACATGTCGACATTATTAAAGGCGCATTTCACCTCTGAGAAACAATTAATTTACATTTAGTTTGCCGGAAAACAGATATATAAAACCCTGCTAAGAATAAGATTTTAAGGAGGCAATCAGCGTTTCCACCTGCTCCCGACGGGTAATGCGGACGAAGCGAATATGGCTATATTGCGGGTTTTGCAGGTCGGCTTCATAGCGCGTACGGTTATTACGCCAGGTTTTCATCGTCCAGATGATAATGGATTCTCTGATGAAGAACGCGCGTCGGAAACTCTCTTTGTTTCCCGTTCCCGGCCAGAGCTCGTGTTTACGCCAGGCCCGCTTTATTGCTCGCGTGACGGCCTGCCAGAGGGTGCGGGTAAACCCATAATCCACCCAGACCACCACATCGACATCGCGCCATTTCAGCGGTCGCGTGCGGTTGTAGTTACCGTCGAGCACCCAGTCTGGCGAAGCCTGTAGCGCCTGCGCCAGCTTTGCCTGAAACTCGTCGTCCGGCGTGCCCTGCCAGTTAGCCTGCCAGTAGAGTCTGTCCATCTCGATACAGGGAATAGACAGCGCGGTCGCAATCTGCTTCGCCAGCGTGCTTTTTCCGCTCCCGCTGGTACCGATGACGTTAATTTTCACCTCAGCCTCCCTGTATTTACGAAAATGTGACCAAATGATAGCGTTTTCATCCTGTTAACGAAACGCTATTTCAGCATGACAATTTTTCCAGAGAGACGATCTCCCTCTTGCAGTTTGGCTTATGTCATTTATTTAAGCCGATACAAAATAACACCCAGTAAAATATTTTCAATTTTATTACATTCGACAACATTAACAGATTAAAAATAATGAATGCCGGGTATTTCGGAGAGTCTCAATTTCAGCGAGAATATATCCAGACCGTTATTAAAATAATCACACTTATCTTGCCGGAGCGCTTTCCTGGCTTTTTTATTCTTGCACAACATCATGGAGTTACTCATGAGGCGTAACACCCCCGTTACACAAAACGAGTATTTGCTTAACGCCGGTTCGACGTTAATGTCCACTACCGATATAAAAAGTCATATTACCTATGCTAACTCGGCTTTTATAGAAGCCAGCGGATATAAAGAAGAGCATCTTCTGGGGGAGCCGCATAACCTCATCCGCCATCCCGACATGCCTGCCGAAGCGTTTGGCGACATGTGGTTTACCCTCCAGCAGGGCGAGACCTGGACAGGGCTGGTGAAGAACCGTCGTCATAATGGCGATCACTACTGGGTGCGGGCCAACGTGACGCCGGTCTGGCAGGGGGAATCCCTGACCGGCTATATTTCGGTGCGCAATATCCCCTCACGGGAAGAGATCGCGGCCAGTGAAAATCTGTATGCAAAAGTACGTAATAATGAATTAAAACAGTACCGTTTTTATAAAGGACTGTTCGTTCGGCGCGGTATATTTTCCTTTTTGTCGCTCTTTAAATGTCTCAGTACCGGAAAACGAATTCAGCTTGGTATTACTGTGACGGCGTTACTTTCCTGCCTGGCGATGTATTTATTCCGCGATCGTCTCGTTCAGGCCGCCACTCTGGTGCTGCTTTTTTCTGCGCTGTCCTGTTATCTTCATGCGCAGATCGCCCGGCCGGTAAAATCCATTGTTCAACAGATGCAGCGCGTGGTTTCAGGACGTAAAACGGACTATTACCATTTTGACAGGATCGATGACATCGGGCTGATGATGCGCCTGGTGAATCAGTCTGGTTTAAACCTGAACTCTCTGGTTGATGATGTCGGGGCGCAAATCAGCGGTATTGGCACCATCAGCCAGCAGGTCGCGAAAGAAGGCGCGGCGCTGCAGGCGCGTTCTGAAGAAACCGCCGATTTCTTGCAGCAAACCGCATCTGCGGTGGAAGAGATCGCCAGCGCCGTGAAGCAGACGGCCGAAACCGCGAAC
Source organism: Enterobacter sp. CFEC122 (assembly GCF_052983755.1). NCBI lineage: Bacteria > Pseudomonadati > Pseudomonadota > Gammaproteobacteria > Enterobacterales > Enterobacteriaceae > Enterobacter > Enterobacter sp. CFEC122. The sequence continues at coordinate 156,746 of NZ_JBRIQR010000003.1, forward strand.
GAGGCGATTCAGATGGCGGATCGCACCCGCGACAGCGCCCACTGCGGGGAAGCGATGATGAAAGAGACCATCGGTATGATGCAGTCCGTTTCGCAGGATAACGGCCAGATCGTCGATATTATCAGCGTTATCGATCGTATTGCCTTCCAGACCAATATTCTTGCGCTGAATGCCGCCGTGGAAGCGGCGCGCGCGGGTGAAGCCGGCCGCGGCTTTGCCGTGGTCGCGGCTGAGGTGCGCAATCTTGCGCAGCACTCCGCGACGGCGGCGAAAGAGATCAAAGCGCTGATCGAGAAAAACGTTGCCAGCGTCAACGCTGGCGTGGAGAAGGTGGGACAAACCGAATCACAGCTGACGGTTATGATCGACCATGTTCTGCAGGTTTCCACCCTGATTAAGGAGATTGGCCTCGCCACGCAGGAGCAAACCCAGGCGCTGACGCTCATCAACGCCTCCCTCTCCCGTATCGGCGCAATGACCCAAAGCAATACGGGGATGGTGGATAATGTCACTCACGCCGCGAATCACCTGACGCAGCGGACGACGCGCCTGCAGCAGGCGATTGCCGTTTTTGGCGGTTAGCCGTTCGGGTACTGCTCGTCGGTCACTTTTTCCAGCCACGTTACCGGGCTGCCGTTTACCGCTTCGGCGATGGCAAGATGCGTCATCGCCGTTTGCGCACTTGCGCCGTGCCAGTGCTTCACGCCGGGTGGGATCCAGGCGATATCGCCTTGATTCAGTATTTCCGCCTCTTCGCCCCACGCCTGTAGCCAGCCGCGACCCTGCGTCACAATCAGCGTTTGTCCCAGGGGATGCGTATGCCAGGCCGTGCGCGCGCCCGGCTCAAAGGTTACGGTTGCCCCGCCGACGCTGGCAGGTTCGGTCGCCTGAAAGGGCGCGTCAATGCGAACATCCCCGGTGAACCAGGCTTCCGGTCCTCGTACTGAAGGTAATGAACCGCTACGGATAATTTTCATCTTATGCTCCTCGTTGACTGTTGCGTTAACAGTAGCGCAAAGCACTCCGCAGCATTAGGGTGCATAATCAGATAGGACACATGACTGAAACTCATAAATAGAACCGCGATGCTAAAAGATAATTTCAACGATCTGCTCTCCTTTATGGTGGTGGCCCGCGAGCGCAGCTTTACGCGCGCAGCGGCGCAGCTGGGCGTCTCGCAATCGGCACTGAGCCATGCGATGCGCAAGCTTGAAGCACGATTAGACGTTCGCCTGTTAACCCGCACAACCCGCAGCGTGGTTCCGACACCCGCGGGTGAGCAGCTTTTTTCGCGCCTCAGCCCGCATCTGCTGGAGATCGAACAGGAACTCACGGCGCTTCGCAGCAGCCGCGACAAACCCGCAGGCGCTATCCGCATCGTCGCCGGCGAGCACGCGATGGACGCCGTGCTCTGGCCGGTACTGAAGGCTTTTATGCTGCAGTATCCTGACATTAACGTCGAAGTGACGGTCGACAATGGCCTGACAGATATCGTCGATGGCCGCTTCGACGCGGGGGTTCGCCTGGGTGAACAGGTGGCAAAAGACATGATTGCGGTGCGGATTGCGCCGGACATGCGCATGGCGGTTGTCGGCTCCCCGGATTACCTGGCTCGTTTTGGCGTGCCGCTCGTGCCGGAGCAGCTGGGTGAACACCGCTGTATCAATCTCCGCCTGCCCACCCGAGGGGGATTGTATGACTGGGAATTTGAGCGCGACGGGCGCGAGCTTCGCGTGCGGGTTGACGGACAGCTTACGCTCAATAACCTGTCGCAGCGCATCGACGCCGCGGAGAATGGTCTCGGATTAGCCTACGTGCCCGAGTCCTCGGTCCTGGACGCTCTGAATCAGGGACGGCTGGTCAGGGTCCTTGAATCGTGGTGCCCCACGTTTGAAGGATACCACCTCTATTATCCGAGCCGTCGGCAGCACACAACCGCGTTCAGGTTACTTCTCGATGCCCTGCAGCAGCAAAAATTTATACCATCTGGTAATAATTAAGAGAATCTGATGATTAAATAATCAACCCCACCATTGTTTTGACTAAAAACTCATCACGTTTCAGCGTGTTGTGTTCCCCGTCTGCTCTGACCACACGATTTCCTTCGACGTGCATCACTTTCGGCACGGTTATATTTTGCGTCGCTTATGAATTGCAGGTAGGATGCCTCGCCATGTTTCGCCTTATCCATACGCAGAATGACTGGGAAGGCGACATGTGTTTGCGCAGAAGCAATCGTTTGTATTGCTTTCTGCCAGGCAGGACTATCACGATAATGGTTCAGACAGGCAAACAGGTAACTCAATGAAAACAAGCAATAAAAGCGCAGCCGATCATCACGCTGCTAAACGTCGCTGGTTGAACTCCCACGAAGAGGGCTACCACAAAGCGATGGGCAACCGTCAGGTTCAAATGATCGCCATCGGCGGCGCTATCGGAACGGGTCTGTTTTTAGGTGCGGGTGCACGTCTGCAGATGGCTGGCCCGGCTCTCGCCCTGGTCTATCTGGTGTGCGGGATCTTCTCTTTCTTCATTCTCCGCGCGCTGGGCGAGCTGGTACTGCATCGCCCTTCCAGCGGCAGCTTCGTCTCTTACGCCCGTGAATTCCTCGGTGAAAAAGCCGCTTACGTCGCGGGCTGGATGTACTTCGTCAACTGGGCGATGACCGGTATCGTCGATATCACCGCCGTTGCGCTGTATATGCACTACTGGGGCGCGTTTGGCGATGTGCCGCAGTGGGTCTTTGCGCTTGGCGCGCTGGCGATTGTCGGCACCATGAACATGATCGGCGTGAAGTGGTTCGCGGAGATGGAGTTCTGGTTTGCGCTGGTTAAAGTGCTGGCCATCGTGGTGTTCCTGGTCGTGGGTACCGTCTTCCTCGGCAGCGGTAAGCCGCTGGATGGCAATGCCACCGGCTTCCACCTGATAACCGATAACGGCGGATTCTTCCCGCACGGTCTGCTGCCTGCGCTGGTGCTGGTTCAGGGCGTCGTGTTCGCCTTCGCCTCCATCGAGCTGGTGGGCACCGCAGCAGGTGAATGTAAAGATCCGCAGACGATGGTACCAAAAGCCATTAACAGCGTGATCTGGCGTATCGGTCTCTTCTACGTCGGCTCCGTGGTGCTGCTGGTGCTGCTGCTGCCGTGGAACGCCTATCAGGCGGGTCAGAGTCCATTCGTCACCTTCTTCTCGAAGCTGGGCGTGCCGTACGTGGGCAGCATCATGAACATCGTGGTCCTGACCGCAGCGCTCTCCAGCCTGAACTCAGGTCTTTACTCTACCGGCCGTATCCTGCGCTCCATGTCCATGGGCGGTTCTGCGCCGAAGTTCATGTCCAAGATGAGCAAGCAGCACGTGCCGTACGCCGGTATTCTGGCGACGCTGGTGGTCTATGTCTTCGGCGTGTTCCTGAACTATCTGGTGCCGTCTCAGGTATTCGAAATCGTTCTGAACGTGGCGGCACTCGGGATTATTGCGTCCTGGGGCTTTATCGTGGTCTGCCAGATGCGTCTGCGCAAAGCGATTAAAGAAGGAAAAGCCGCTGACGTCAGCTTTAAGCTGCCTGGCGCGCCGGTGACCTCCTGGCTCACCCTGCTCTTCCTGTTCAGCGTGCTGGTGCTGATGGCCTTCGACTACCCGAACGGCACCTACACCATCGCGACCATTCCGCTGCTGGCCGTGCTACTGATTGCGGGCTGGTTCGGCGTGCGTAAACGCGTTCATGAAATTCACAGCACCGCGCCGGTTCATCCTGACGATGAAAAACACGACGCCCCGCTGGTAGAAGAAACCTCGCGTTAATAAAAAAGCCGGGTGGCGGCTTCGCCTTACCCGGCCTACATTTCATGGTTTTGTAGGCCCGGTAAGCGGCAGCGCCACCGGGCAATCCCATCTTACAGAGCAATACGCATCACATCGTCAGGCTGGGTGGCTTCCTGCTGGCGGGTGGATTTCTGTTTCACCGTCACGTACAGGGTTTTGCCATCCGCAGAGAGCGCCAGGCTGTTCGGGTAGACCGGCGTGTCGAAGGTTTTTGTCACCTTATAGGATTTCGCGTCAATCACGCTCACCTTGCCGGCTTCACGGTGCGTCACGTAGGCTTCATTGCGGGCCGGGTTAAACAGGACCGCCAGGGATTCCGGCGCGGCGATTTTCTCGATCACGCTACCGTCTTTCAGGCTCACCACCAGCACTTCCGGCTGTTTTGAATCGGTCAGGAACGCGCGCTGACCGGCAGTGTCGAGGCTCAGGTTCAGGTAGAAGTGCTCTTTCCCGTCATCCTGCACCTTTTTACGGGCAATAATTTTATTGCTGGCCGTATCAATCGTCACCAGTTCGCCGTCCGCATTCGTGGTGTACAGACGTTTCGCCTGCGCATCCAGCGCCAGGCCGGTGCTGTAGGTGCCCGTATTGGCAATGGTTTCTTTCAGCTTCAGCGTGGCGCCATCCACGACCCAAATCACGCTCTCTTTACCGACACCGGTGATGTAAATCGTGTTGCTCGCGTCATCTACCACCAGCTGGCGAGGCTGCAGCGGTTTGACGGTTTCGCTGCGCTGACGCCCGTCCAGCACCAGCCGCCCTTTTACGTCACCCGTTTTTGCATCAATCGCGGTTACCGCGCCGTTGATCGTATTGCCGAACCACAGCGTTTGAGTCGCCTTGTCAAAGGTGGCGCCAAAGGGTTTCAGATCGCTATGGATTGCCTGCGTCACGTCCAGCGTGACCGGATCAAGACGGTAGACAACCCCGCCCTTGTCGGTTTTACGGCTTTGCGAGGTGGCCACCCACAGCGCATTCTCCTGCTGGCTCACGGCCATTTCATACGCCCCTTTGCCCACCGCTTTACGCAGCACCTCTTCGGCGGCATGCACCTGGAACGTCCCGGCAAGCAGTAAAGTGGCAGACAGCAGCGACAGGCTCAGACGCGGCGAGCACAGTTGACGTAAAGACATATCAATTCCTTTTCTGAAAAGTGGGGTTGGGCTGACATCACTTCCGGCAGACAACGTCATGGCATTGTCTTTTGATAATGAGAATAGTAATCATTAATGTGTTAAATGTGGAGTTTTTCTTTCCCGCTTCGCCTTCCATTAACGCAATGTGCGGTTATAGTTTTCAAAACTTTTACAAAACCTTTAACATATATGGACATGTTCCATTTGGTTCGTTTATACACCACAACCGGTTTTATTCATGAAAATCATTTCTGCCCGTAAGGCTTCTCTCCCGCTGCTGCTGGTTCCTGTTATTTTGCGCCGCTCACCGCCGTGAGCGCAGAGGAACAGACCATGATCGTCAGCGCCACGCCGCAAACCGTATCGGAGCTTGATACTCCGGCCGCGGTCAGCGTCGTCAATGGCGACGATATGCGCCAGGCCGCGCCCCGCATTAACCTGTCTGAATCCCTTGGTAGCGTACCCGGGCTGCAAATTCAGAACCGTCAAAACTACGCCCAGGATCTCCAGCTTTCGATGCGCGGATTTGGCGCCCGCTCAACCTTCGGGGTGCGCGGTATCCGTATGTACGTCGATGGTATTCCAGCCACCATGCCGGACGGACAGGGTCAGACCTCCAACATCGACCTTTCCAGCGTGGAGAGCGTTGAAGTGCTGCGCGGACCCTTCTCTGCCCTGTACGGCAACGCCTCTGGCGGCGTAATCAACATCAACACTCAGACCGGGCAGCAGCCGCCGACCATTGAAGCCAGCAGCTATTACGGCAGTTACGGGACCTGGCGCTATGGCATGAAAGCCACCGGCGCGATGGGTGACGGCACCCACGCCGGGGACGTGGATTACACCGTCTCCACCACCCGCTTCACCACCAAAGGCTACCGCGACCACAGCGGCGCGCGGAAAAATCTCGCTAACGCCAAACTGGGTGTACGGATTGACGACGCCAGCAAGCTGACGCTGATTTTCAACAGCGTGGACATGAAGGCCAACGATCCGGGTGGACTGAATTACCAGGAGTGGCGGGACAACCCGCGTCAGTCGCCGCGCGGCGATCAGTACAACACCCGTAAGACCATCAAGCAGACCCAGGCCGGCCTGCGCTACGATCGCCAGCTCAGCGCTCAGGACGACCTGAGCGTGATGATGTACGCCGGCGAGCGTGAAATGACGCAGTACCAGTCGATTCCGTATCAGCCGCAGCTAAAAGCCACTCACTCCGGCGGGGTGATTGATATGCAGCGCCACTATCAGGGCGTGGACACTCGCTGGACACACCGCGGCGAGCTGCTGGTTCCGGTGACCTTCACCACCGGTCTGAACTACGAAAACATGAGCGAAGACCGTCGCGGATACGAGAACTTCGTGATGCGCAACGGCGTGCCGGACTACGGCGTCAAAGGCGATAAACGTCGTGACGAACGCAACCTGATGTGGAACGTCGATCCTTATCTGCAAACGAGCTGGCAGCTGACGCAGAAACTCTCTGTCGACGCGGGTGTCCGCTACAGTTCGGTCTGGTTTGATTCCAACGACCACTACGTTACGCCGGGCAACGGCGATGACAGCGGTGACGCGAGCTACCACAAGTGGCTCCCGGCGGGCGCCGTGAAGTATGCGGTGACGGATGCGTGGAACCTCTACGCTGCCGCAGGGCGTGGCTTTGAAACGCCAACCATCAACGAGCTCTCCTATCGCGCCGATAACCAGGGCGGTCTGAATATTGGCCTGAAGCCGTCCACGAATAATACGTATGAAGTGGGCAGCAAAACCCGCATCGGCAACGGCCTGCTGACGGCGGCGCTGTTCCGCACCGATACGGATGACGAGATCGTGGTGGACTCCAGTTCTGGCGGCCGTACAACCTATAAAAATGCCGGGAAAACCCGTCGTCAGGGTGTCGAAGTTTCCCTGGATCAGCAGTTCGCTGAGAGCTGGAAGCTGAAGATGGCCTGGACGTACCTGGATGCCACCTACCGGACTAACGTCTGCAGCGACGCAGACTGTAACGGTAACCGTATGCCGGGGATTGCGCGCAACATGGGCTTCGCCTCGTTTGGCTGGCAGCCAGAGGAAGGCTGGTATGCGGGGACAGACGTGCGTTACATGAGCGATATCATGGCCGACGACGAAAACACCGCGAAAGCGCCGTCCTATACGGTAGTCGGGCTGAATACCGGGTATAAATTTAACTACGGCAACTGGGGAATGGACGTCTTTGGCCGCGTCGATAACCTGTTCGACAAAGAGTACGCGGGCTCGGTAATTGTCAACGAGTCCAACGGTCGTTATTACGAGCCTGCACCAGGCCGAAACTATGGCGTCGGGCTGTCGGTCTCTTATCGCTTCGAGTAAGCAAAAAAGAAAAGTTTATTTTATATATGAAATAACCCTCCTGATGGCATTAAGCCATCAGGAGTTATTCACCAGATAAATAATTAGCGGCGGTATATAGTCGCTCTAATAAATAATCTCTCAGTTAAAATATTGTCGCTGTAAAAGAGAATCTGCTTCATCAATCAACTTATCAATCGCCTTCTGGCTCGCATCAACATCTCTCCGCTCAAGGGCCGAAAGCAGCTCGTCATAGTGATACGTTGCCGTTTTGATGTCGTTAAGCTCGTGATGCAGGTAGTTCATGCAGGGCCTGATGCGGACCCATAGCTGTTCAATTAAGGCATTAAGCGTAGGCATTTCCGCATACTGATAAAGCGTAAACCTGAAGATACGATTCGCATGCAATGCCTGCTGAACGTTTCCATTGCGCATGGCCTCATGGAAAGCCTCTGACATTTTGCGCAACGCCTCCAGCTTGCCGTCTGACATCTTCTGGCATGCTGCGGCGACCGCCATTGGCTCAAGCTGTTTTCTGATGGCGTTAATCTCGTTATAACGCTCCAGCGTCACTTCAGGGACCAGAAATGCCTGTGCGGGCGTGGCGTGAAGCGCGCCTGAGGAGACCAGGCGCAGCAGCGCTTCGCGGACCGGCGTAATACTGGTGCCTAATTTATCAGCAATCTCTTTCGTAATCAGTCGTGCTCCTGGTTTGAGAGAGCCTGTAATTAACGCCCCTTTCAAACTGTGTTCAACCTGCATGGTAAGGCTAACCCTTTGGGCTTTTTCTAAGTGATCCAAATCAAGCATGTGGAATTCCTGTAGCTAAAACTTAATGCTATTTTTAAACGCCAGTTTTAATAAAACGGCGCCGGTACGATATATCCTGTATCGTCATGCCTGGTGGTGGGAAGTACAAAAAACAGCAAAAAAAGTAAACGTCATTTTTTTTATCGTTTTCGGGCTCATCGGGGATGATGGCGCGAAAAGTCATGTCCAGTAATTAAAGACAATATATCGTATCTTCACAAATAAATATGGCGGGAAACCCCGCCATATTGCGCTTTATTTATTGTCACTCGCGACGCGAATCACGACTTTGCCGAAGTTTCGTCCTTCCAGCAGGCCAATGAGCGCCTCGGGGGCGTTTTCCAGCCCGTCCGTGACCTGTTCGCGATAGTGGATTTTTCCCTCCTGCACCCAGCGCCCCATCTCTTCCTGGAACTCATGGATGCGATGTCCATAGTCCTGGCCGATGATAAAGCCCTGCATCCGAATGCGTTTCTTGAGAAGAGTCGCCATCAGAAGCGGCAGGCGGTCCGGCCCGTCAGGCAAGCCCGTCGCGTTGTAGCCGCTCACCAGGCCACACACCGGCACGCGCGCGGAGGTGTTCAGCAGGGGCAGCACGGCGTCAAACACTTTCCCGCCAACGTTTTCATAGTAGACATCAATGCCGTTCGGGCAGGCCTGCTTGAGCTGGTCGGCAAAATCCGCGGCGTGGTGATCCAGACACAGGTCAAACCCGAGCACCTCAACGGCATGGCGGCATTTCTCTGGGCCACCGGCCACGCCGACCACCCGGCAACCTTTGATTTTGCCGATCTGCCCAACCGTCGCGCCAACCGGGCCGGTCGCCGCCGCCACCACCAGCGTTTCACCCGCTTTCGGTTGCCCGATATCCAGCAGCCCCATATAGGCGGTAAAGCCCGGCATACCCAGTACGCCCAGCGACCAGGAAGGATGAGACGGATTTTCGCCCAGCTTCACCAGGCCGCTGCCGTCCGAGAGTTCATATTCCTGCCAGCCGCTGTAGCCCAGCACCCATTCACCGGCTTTGTAGTCGGGATGGTTTGACTGTTCAACGCGGCTGACCGTTCCCCCCACCATCACCGCACCGAGCTCAACCGGCGGTGAATAGGATGGCGCGTCGCTCATGCGACCCCGCATATAAGGATCCAGCGACAGCCAGACGGTACGAAGCAAAAGCTGCCCCGCCCCTGGTTCCGGAACAGGCTGCGTTTCCAGACGAAAATTTTCCGCGACCGGTGCGCCCTGTGGACGAGAGGCCAGCACCCAGCGGCGGTTATGCGAAACAGAGTGATTCATCAGGATCTCCTTCTGGTACAAATGTCATTACAGCCTGGCTCACGTTCAGCGTTATCGCATTAGCATTACGAGCCAGACTGATTGAGGCGTACAACCAGATAGATGCAGGTTTCATTCGTCTCGTTGATGAACCGGCAGTCATTAGGCGGCCCCAGCTCAAGACAGTCTCCGGCGTGCATCTCGTGGCGGGTGTCGCCCTCCTGAAACACCAGCTCACCGGACTGCAGCCAGATAAGCTGACGCGCCAGCGCGTAAGAAGAGGCCGGCATCGGAACATCGCTGCCCGCAGGCAGTTCAACCTGAACCAGGTCGATGGGCAGATCGGTACGGGGGGAAACATGGCGGCGGAGGTAGTGCGTCTGCGGATCGCGCCATACGGGCTGATTTGCCAGGCGCAGCAGCTTGCCCTCCTGCATTTCGGCCCGGGCAATCAGCGTTGACATGCTGATGCCAAACGCGCCCGACAGGCGGGCAAGCAAGGTGGCTGTCGGGCTACTGTCCCCGCGCTCGATTTTATGGATCATGGCGCGGGAGACGCCTGCCCGGTCCGCCAGCTCGCTCAGGGACCACCCGCGAGACTCGCGTTCAAGGCGAATTCTTGCGCTAATCCGTTGATTCATTGTGTCTGTTATGGTGTTCATGACGTCATACTATAGTGTATGAACGGCAATTCAATGGGCTTTTGATAACAAAAAAATATGGCTTATGCCGTAGCGATCGGGCGATACAGTTGTGTAATATCGTAGCGATAACGTAATACTATAGTGAACAACACACAGAGGCTTCATCATGATCGTTCGTCATGCCTGCAAAGAAGACTGCGCTGCGATAGGCGAGATTTACAACCACGCGGTGCTGCACACTGCCGCGATCTGGAACGATAAAACCGTCGATACCGATAACCGCATCGCCTGGTTTGAGGCGCGCTCGCTTGCGGGCTACCCGGTTCTGGTGAGCGAGGAAGACGGCGTAATCACCGGCTACGCCTCTTTCGGCGACTGGCGCGCCTTTGACGGCTTCCGTCATACGGTTGAGCACTCGGTCTACGTCCACCCGGCCCATCAGGGCAAGGGGATTGGCCGCACGCTGATGAAGGCGCTGATTAACGAGGCCCGCGCCATCGGTAAACACGTGATGGTGGCCGGGATTGAAGCGCAAAACCATGCCTCGATACACCTCCACGAAACGCTCGGCTTTGTGACGACGGGACAAATGCCGCAGGTGGGAACCAAGTTTGGCCGCTGGCTGGACTTAACCTTTATGCAGCTGCAGCTGGACGAGCGCAGCGACCCGGACGCGATCCCATGAATCAGTCACTGACGCTGGCGTTTCTGGTGGCGGCGGGTATTGGCCTGGTGGTGCAAAACACCCTGATGGTGCGTATCACCCAGTCCTCCTCCACCATTCTTATCGCGATGCTGCTGAATTCGCTGGTCGGCATCGTGCTGTTTGTCAGCATTCTGCTGCTGAAACAGGGCGTCGCCGGGTTCAGCGAGCTCGCCGCAACGGTGCGCTGGTGGACGCTTATCCCGGGACTGCTGGGGTCGTTTTTTGTGTTTGCCAGCATCAGCGGCTATCAGAACGTTGGCGCGGCGACGACCATCGCCGTACTGGTGGCAAGCCAGCTGATTGGCGGGCTGGTGCTGGACGTGCTGAGGAGCCAGGGCATCCCGCTGCGCGCCCTGATCGGCCCGGTGTGCGGCGCGGTGATGCTGGTGGTCGGGGCCTGGCTGGTGGCGCGACGCCAGTTTTGATGGTTACAGTATGGTGCCGCCTTTCGTCAGCTGTTCCTCACGCGCGTCCATCTCCTCTTTATGCTGCTTACCGTGGTGCGAAATCGCGGTGCGCAGACGCTGCTGCTGAGTGTAGCGCTCTTCACGGCTGAGCTCTGCATCATCGCTTAATTCGATCAGCAGTTCGTTCATGTGGGTAATCACGCTCTCTTCGATGGCGGCATCGACGCGGGCGATAACTTCGTTTAAATGTGACATTGTCACTCCTCATTATGTGCCCGGTGGCGCTACGCTTACCGGGCCTACAGGTGCCAAATGTAGGCCGGGTAAGGCGGAGCCGCCACCCGGCTAAAAAGGCTTAGTTCAGCTTCGCTTTTGAGAAATCGCTGCCCATCAGGCTTACGCTGTACCCGCTCACATTGCTGCGGGTCGCGTAGAACGTTTTCCCGTTTGCGAGCGCAATCCACGGCGCCTGCTGATAGAAAATCTCCTGCGCCTGGCCATAGAGCTTCGCGCGCTCGGCCGGGCTGCTGGTCAGCTTCGCTTTTTGTACCAGGGCATCATACCCCTTATCGCACCAGCGCGCGGCGTTTGAGCCGGTTTTAATGCTGTTGCAGCCGAGCAGTACATCGGCAAAGTTGTCCGGGTCGCCGTTGTCGGACATCCAGCCAAACAGCGCGGAGTCATGCTCGCCTTTACGCATTCCGGAGAGATATTCGCCCCACTCGTAGGAGACAATTTTGGCCTTCACGCCGACTTTTGCCCAGTCGCTCTGGATCATCTCCGCGATACGACGCGAATTCGGGTTATACGGACGCTGCACCGGCATTGACCACAGCGTGACTTCCGCGCCCTTCTCCAGACCCGCCTGCTTCAGCAGGGCTTTCGCTTTTTCAGGATCGTAGCTGTAGTCCTTCAGGTCTTTATTGAAGCCCAGCATATTTGGCGGGATCGGCGATTTTGCCACCGTGCCCGATCCCATAAAGACCGCATTAACGATGGCCTTCTTGTCGGTCGCGTAGTTGAGCGCCTGACGCACCAGCACATTATCAAACGGTTTTTTCTCGGTGTTAAACGCCAGATAACCGACGTTCAGCGCATCGACGGCGTGCAGCGTCAGGTCTTTGTTGTTTTTGATGGCGTCAAACTGAACCGGGGATGGCGCAGGAATAATCTGGCACTCGTTGGTCTGCAGCTTCGCCAGGCGGGTTTCCACGTTTGGCGTAATGGAGAAGATGAGATGCTTCGTCGGCACCTCGCCTTCCCAGTAGTTCGGGTTCGCGACGTAGCGGATCAGCGAATCCACTTTGTACTGCTGCAGCACGTATGGCCCGGTACCAATCGGCCAGGTGTCCACGTTTTCAGGCGTGCCTTTTTTCAGCATCGCGTCGGCGTATTCCGCGGAGAGAATCGAGGCGAAATCCATCCCCCAGTCGGCCAGAAACGCAGCGTTGGGTTCGCTGAGGGTGAACTGGACGTGGTAGTCATCGACCTTTTTCACGTCCTGGATCAGCTTATCGAGACCCACATCGTTAAAGTATTCGTAGTTGCCCTGCGACACGTTGTGGTACGGGTGTTTAGGGTCTTTCTGGCGCATGACCGAGAAAATAACGTCATCGGCATTAAAATCGCGCGTCGGTTTGAAGTATTTGTTGCTGTTGAACTTCACCCCTTTACGCAGGGTAAAGGTATAGGTCTTGCCGTCCGGGGAGATTGTCCAGGACTCCGCCAGCGACGGCACCGGAGTATTTTTCACCGGGTCGAAATTGATCAGGCGGTTATACAGCACCTGAGAGCTGGCCACAAAAGACGGGCCAGAGCTGGCGATTTGTGGGTTGAAGGACTCGGGGGAGGCTTCTGAACAATAAATAAGGGTGTCGTTGTTTGCCGCCCATGCGGCACCGGCTGGTAACAGCGCGCTCAGCGCAAGGGCGAGCAGTGTTTTCCCTGTAGACATGGTTATAACCCTGACAGTTTTATTATATAGGACAGTAATAACAGCACAGGCGTTTTGACCTGGCAAATAACGAAACACTATCAGGTTATTCTAAAGCCGCGGTTTTTGCTGTTTTAACCGCCAGCAGCCAGAAAGACGATTTGTCTTAAGTGCCATTATTCGTCAAGCACAACCGTCACTTTCTATGCCGCAAGAAATCGGCGCTTTTAGCGTCTCTTCCTCCGTTTGGTTGCGTCCTCGGTTCGTTAAAGTAATGGTGTGAAGAAGTATATGGGATCAAATCGTGGCAAAAACTCTTTTACGCAGCGGTAATCTGGATGATTTTCAGGCCGTTGGCGGCGGCGGACAAGCCGTTTTCGAATCAGCGTTGCAAATCCGGGAAGCGCTCCGGTTGCGCAAACAACAGGCCATCGTCGACTGTCTGGCGATTCCTCAGGTCAACGACAGCGGCGACCGCGTGGACTGGTATTCCCCGGTTGAAGGGAGCGTAACCAGCTGGAAAGCGGCCGATGAAGATGATCGCTATCGCGCCCTGCGCTATCTGGAAAACACGCTCGCCAGCGTCGAGTCATTAAGCAAGAAATGCCTGCAGTCGCCTAAAACCGCGCAACAGCTTTTTGGCTCTCTGCTGTCGAAGGCATTTCAGTTTCCGGGCGAAAACTTCCTCTTCCTGGTGGACGGAAAGCCGGTCATCAGCTTCTGGGGATTTGTAAACCTCAACGAGAACGCGCGCGACGATGTCCTCGACTGCCTGCGTGAATCGCTGATCCCTGAGCCAGCCCCCGTTGTGATTGACGATCCTGAACCCGAGCCTGAGCCAGAGCCGGTGATGACCTTTGAGCATGCGGACGAGCCGCTGATCGCCCCGTCCACGGTGGTGCGTATTACGCCGGAGGATCTGTATGAGCCCGAACCGGCCCCCGTCGTTGCGCAACCTGTCCAGGAACCTGTTCCGGCGAACGTCGTGAAAAAGCGCCGCGTTCCCCTGTGGACTCTGCCGGTTGCCGCCGTGATCGTTGCCGCCGTTGCCGCCCCGCTGCTGTGGCCGAAACAGGCGCCTTCCGCTGAGCCCGCCCCGGCGCCCGCACCTGAACCCGTGGAGATTGCGCCAAAGCCGATCAAGGCGGTTGAACCGCTGGCGATGAAGTTACCGCTGCATCAGGCTGAGGTCGTGGCCATCAAAGAAAAAGAAGCGGCTCCGGGTGAAGCTGCACCACAACCCGCTCCGGTGGTGATTGTCGCCATTCCGAAAGACGCCATGGTGATGGAAGCGAATCAGGTGAAAGCGGGATCGACGCGCTTCCTGAACGGCACCTGGCGCGCCATCCTCGACGTGAAGGATCCGGTCACCGGCAAGCCGCCGTCGCTGCGCTATCAAATCCAGAACAACAAAGGTTTCGCCCGCGTTGTCCACGGCGACAACATTGTCTGCCGCGCGGAGGTCTTCTCCGGGCTGCACAGCAATGGCGAGCTGATGATTAAGAGTCGCGGTACTGCCCGCTGCACCGACGGTTCCCGCTACCCGATGCCGGAAGTGGCCTGTAAAGCAGGCACCAGCGATATCGCAGAATGTCGCGCCCGTTATGATGCCAACACCGTCGTCCCACTGACGTTCAAGAAAGCAGGTGCCTGATCCTATGCTGGTAAATCTTTGCGACTATAAACAAAGCGTCACGCTTATTGCCAACAGCGGCGTGCAGTTCCTCGATTTCGGTCTGACGCCGCAGGACTCCGCCAGCAACGGGCGCTTCGTACGTAAAACCGCGAACGGCCCGCTGTTGCGCCTCGATTTCGACCTGGTCAACGGTCGCTATACCCTGCCGGGCATGAACGGCGGCCAGCCTGAAGTGGTCAAGCCGGAAACCACTATCCCGCTGCATCAGTCGCTGACGGTACTGGATGGCGTCTGGCTTCCGGTTCCTTTCCTGCGCTTCAACCCGCCGCGGACGTTTGTGGAAGGGCCGGATAACTGGGCCCGCGTTCAGGTGCGCAAGCTTGAGACCCCCGACACGGCAGGCAATACCCACCGCGTGACCCTCGCGCTTGACAGCCAGATTGCCGACCATGCCACGTCCGCGCTCTCTCCGGTGGAAAACGATATTCTGAACGGCACCCGCTTCGCGCTGGCCTGGCGCGATAACGAGGTAGACAGCTTCCTCGATCAGACCTGGATTGACGGCTGGCTGCGCGAGGCGTTTACCCAGTATGCCGACGGCGTTGAGAACCGCTCTGAACGCGACCTGCAGCAGGCGATGCGCAGCTTTGAGTATCAGGCCCACTGGCTCAACCTGCTGACCATGCTCGGTGAACAGCTCACCGTGCCGGAAGTGAAATTTGTCACCCATACGCTCAGCACGCCTGCCATTCCGGTCGACCTGATCCTCGACGTGGGCAATACCCACACCTGCGGCGTCATTATTGAAGACCACGGCGATGCCAACGATGGGCTGCGCCAGACCGCCGAGCTGCAGGTCCGCTCGCTCAGCGAGCCGCAGTTCCTGAACGAACCGCTGTTCACCAGCCGTCTCGAGTTTTCGGAAGCGCGTTTTGGCAAGCAGCACTTCTCGGTGGAAAGCGGTCGCGAAGATGCCTTTGTCTGGCCGTCGATTGTCCGCGTCGGTGATGAAGCCCGCAAGCTGGCGATGCAGCGTCTGGGCACCGAGGGCAACAGCGGTATCTCCAGCCCGCGTCGCTACCTGTGGGATGAAACCCCGGTCGTGCAGGACTGGCGCTTTAGCCAGATGAACAGCAAGACCCAGCGTGAACCGCTTGCCACCGCGTTCCCGCTGATGAACCTGATGAACGATGACGGCGAGCCGCTCTTCACGCTGCCGCAGGACGAGCGCCTGCCGGTCTTCTCGCCGCAATACAGCCGCAGCACCCTGATGACCCATATGCTGTGCGAGCTGCTGGCACAGGCGCTGGGGCAGATCAACAGCGTCGCCACGCGCCTGCGCCTGGGCTTCCCTGCCTCGCCGCGCCAGTTGCGCACGCTGATCCTGACGCTGCCCTCCGCCATGCCAAAGCAGGAGCGCGAGATCTTCCGTCGCCGCATGTTTGAAGCCATCGCGATTGTCTGGAAAGCGATGGGATGGCACCCGCAGGATGAGGATTTTGTCACCCGCAAACAGCAGGAAAAAAGCGTGGTGCCGGTACCTGAAATCCAGATGGAGTGGGATGAAGCCAGCTGCGGTCAGCTGGTCTGGCTGTATAACGAAGCCATCTCCCGCTTTGGCGGCCAGACCGAAGCCTTCTTCGCCTCCCTTGCCCGTCCGGACCGTGAGCCTGAGCCGGGCAGCCAGCCGGGACGGGCGTTACGCGTCGCGTCCATCGACATCGGCGGCGGCACAACGGATATGGCGATCACCCATTACCAGCTGGACGACGGTTCCGGCAATAACGTCAAAATCACCCCGCAGCTGCTGTTCCGCGAAGGGTTTAAGGTCGCGGGCGACGATACGCTTCTGGACGTGATTCAGCGCTACGTGTTGCCCGCTCTGCAAACGCAGCTGCAGAAATCCGGTATCGCGGATGCCTCGCTGCTGATGGCCTCGCTGTTCGGTGACTCCGGGCGCATTGATACCCAGGCCGTACTGCGCCAGCAGACGGCGCTGCAGCTGTTTATGCCGCTTGGCCATGCGATTCTTGCCGGGTGGGAGTCCAGCGACGTTGACGATCCGCTGGCTGGTCTGCACGCCACCTTTGGCGATCTCCTGCCGCAGAAGCCGACCCGCAACGTGATGAACTATCTGCAGCAGGCGATCGACCATGCCCTGCCTGCGGGTTCTGACGCTTTTGACCTCTTCGCCGTGCCGCTGCACGTCAATTTCCGCGAAATGCAGGATGCGATGCTGGCCGGGCAGTTTACGCTGGCCTCCCCGCTCCACGCGGTGTGTGAGGCGATCTCCCATTATAGCTGCGACATTCTGCTGATCACCGGACGCCCGGGCTGCCTGCCTGGCGTTCAGGCGCTGATTCGCCACCTGCAGCCGGTGCCGGTCAACCGCATCGTCTGGCTGGATAAATACCAGGTGCATGAGTGGTATCCGTTCAGCCAGCAGGGGCGCATTGGCAACCCGAAATCGACCGCTGCCGTGGGGGCCATGCTCTGCAGCCTGGCGCTTGACCTGCGTCTGCCGCGCTTCAACTTTAAGGCCGCGGACATTGGCGCGTATTCCACCGTGCGCTATCTGGGCGTGCTGGATAACACCGTCAATACCCTGCGCGAGGAAAACGTCTGGTATCAGGATATCGATCTCGATAAACCCGGCGCGAAGCTTGACGCGCGTCTGCACTTCCCGCTGCGCGGTAACGTCACCCTCGGCTTCCGCCAGCTGGCGAACGCGCGCTGGCCGGCCACGCCGCTCTACACGCTCAGCATTAACTCGGCCGAACTGGCAAAAGCGATTGCCGGCGACGGCGTGCTGAACGTGCGGCTCAAACTCTGCGGCGGCAGCAAGCATGAAGGCCCGGAGGCCTTCGAGCTGAGCGATGCCTGGTTGCAGGACGGCACGCCGGTGGCGCCTGACGCCTTAACCTTCAAACTGAATACCCTGGCCGACCGCCGACACAGCGGCAGCCACTACTGGATCGACAGCGGGAGCGTATACCTGAAATGACAGCGACGACCACCACCACTCAGGCCTTAATCGGGTGGATCAACGAGACGCGCCTGAACGCCCCCGTGCTGGATAACGATGCCGACGCCCTGCTTGCCCGCATCAACGCGGCGCAGGCGCGCGAGCAGGCCATTGAACGCGCCATGACCCGCCAGAGCAGCATCGGGCTTTACGGCCATTCGCAGAGCGCGAAAGCGCACCTGCTGTTGTCGCTGTGCGGCAGCGGCAATGGACGCCTGAACGTGACGCCAGGCCAGCGCACCTTTGACTATTTTTCGCATATCAATCCGGGACATGCCCTGACCAACATGGCCGTCCGCTTCACCGGGGAAACCCCGGAAGCGCTTGACGAGGCGTTTCCGCTGCGCCTGAGTCTGGTCACCGAGGCCGAGCTGGTGCAGCTGTTTATTGCCCGCACGACGCTGCACCCGCAGATGCGCGCGGTGGATAAGGCGGTCATCGAAACCCGCCTGGAGAAATGGCGCGGTCTGCGCCAGCCGCAGAACGTGCCCGGCATCACGGCGCAGGACGTGGGGGCGATTGCCCGCTTCTGGCAGAGCACGGTACCCGCCGCGAAACAGCAAATTGATGATGCCCTGTGGCACGAGTTCGCCCAACTGGTGCCTTCGCTCGATCTCAGCACCCGCGCCAGCGTCTGGTCGCTGCTGTGGGGCGAGCAGCAGGAACTGACCCAGCAGTGGTTAAATCTGGCCCATGTGCTGCACCAGACCAGCCATGCCAGCGAGATTGCGGCCCCCCTTAGCCTGCTGGTGGACAGCTTCGGGCTGCCTAGCGAAGGGTTCCTGACGCACGACGGCTCGGTAGCGCTGCAGAATACGCAAGAGACGCTTCTCCATCCGCTGAACAACGGTGAGATGCTGAACGCCATCAGCCTCCCCGTCGATGTGCTGGCCTTCCTGACCCGCGAGCTGGTACTTCCGGTTGAGAACGGCGCGCTGGATAATGTCGATATCATTGATATCCCGGTGTTTGAAGACCGCCATGCCGATCCGCTACGCCAGGCAAAATCCCAGTGGCTGCTTGAGCACTACCGTCAACAGCTCCAGCCGGATGTGCTGGTCATCTGCAACGCGACGGCGCAGCACGAACAGACGGCCAAAAAAGCAAAAGTGTTAATGAACTGGGTCAGGGAGACGCAGCCTGCGGAAGAATCTGCCCTGCCGGGTCTGGTATGGGCGATCACCCCGCACGACGCTCGCTTTACCACCCGGCAGAATCTCGATGAAGCCGTACAGCATCTGCTCGGGAAGCCCGGCCTGCGCTGGGGCACGCTGCAGGCTCTGGACAGCCACAGCATGCAGCGCGTCATTGAGTGGCTGTCTCAGGCCACGCTGCCCGCGCAGCGACAGAAGCGTCTCGGCACGCTCAAAAACGCGCTGCGTCTGGAGCTCTCGGCGATGATGCAAAGCTACCTGGCACCGCTGGTTGAGGAGCCAGGTATCCGACGCACTCAGGCAGAAAACATGGTGCGCACGCTGCAAAGCAGTGCCGCCCGCCACGGCGAGCTGCTTGAAGGCCTGCTGCCGCCGCTGAAGGCCTTTGAAACGCTATTGGCCGTTCAGCAGCCGCGCGAGGAGCAGGTTAACGGGCTATTTACGGATACCATTGACCTGTTTGCCGAGAACGCCCAGGAAAGCGCAGGTCTGTACCAGACCAAAGACAAAGCGCGCCTGGCGCACAAAGTCTGGATAAATCATCTGCGCCAGTGGAGCCGCAACGAGGCGACAGCCGCCCGTCTTGGGCTGGATCCTGCGGTATTGCAGCAAATTGCGGATGTGCTGGTGGTCACCAGCTACCGGCTGGATCTGCCTCAGCAGCTGCAGCGAATTGTCGAAGCGGATAAGAGTAGCGCTGCGCAACTGCATGCCGTGATGGGCAATTTCATTGGCTGGCTGGGTTACGACAAGACGCCCGTGGCGACGCGCCCGGCAAGCCGCATCCGCAAGGGGCAGGCCATCTTCGTCACCCCGGTGGTGAGCAGCGCCGAGCCCCGCCTGACGCGTCTGGGTGAACAGCCGGTCCATGCGGCTACCGCGTACGTTTACGACTGGCTAGTCGCACTCTATAGCCGCGCGATCGAGAACATTGATTACCATCACCCGCATGATGTTCAGCCTGACGCTCGTCAGGCACTACGTGCTTTAATAATGTAGCCGCCTTCTTGCCGGGTGGCGCTGCGCTTACCCGGCCTACATTTCGCCACGATGATAAATTGCACAATAATCACATCGTCATACACCCGGCTAATGCCTGCGCCAGCGCAGAGGGGTTTTCCCACGACATAGAGTGCCCCGCCGCAGGGATAATTTTTACCTCAACGCCTTTCTGTTGCAGATTTTCCACATCGTCATCCGGCAGAGAGAGCTCGCCAAAAATCAACGTTACCGGGCAAGGAAGTGACAGAAACTGCGCTTCCCATTCCGGTTCAACGCCGGCCACCAGGCTGGATGCACCGCGCCAGACGGCATAAGCCGCATTGCTCTGCAGGCACCCTGCCCACGCCGTTTTTTCTGCGCTGAGCATGGCGTCATAACCCTGCTCCAGAAACTGTTGCTCGCTTTGCGCCGCGATTGACCGGCTGAACATCCCCCCACCCGCGTGAAAATTGGGTTCTGACACCATCAGTCCCTTCACGCGCGTAGCCAGCAGCCCCGCCGTTTCGATAGCAATACTGCCGCCCATGCTGTGGCCGTATAACCAGAAGGAATCCAGTTTAAGATGGTCAATCAGCTCCGCCACAACGTGCGCCTGGTCGGTGGTTTTATAGCTGTAGTGCTCAGGCTTATCGCTGTAGCCGCTGCCGGGCAAGTCGATGAGAATCGCTCTGCGCGCGCCAAAAAGCGGGTCACAAACGACGCGGGGATATTCATAGGAAGCGGCGCAGCCCAGCCCGTGAATGAACACCACGGGATCGCCGGAGCCGGGCAAGTCGTGCCAGCGCACGGTGCAACCGGCCTGTTGCGAGTAAAAACTGTTCATAAGCACTCCTTTTACGATGCACTGTGTATTTATACAGTTATCACATCAGGAATGCTATGTTCATCTTTTAAAACTGGAAGCGTGCTTCAGAAAAGCGAGACCAGCAGCGCAACGGGAAAGCTCATTGGCCAGGTTGACCCCACCAGGAAAGCGCTCAGCAGGCGGATACGTTTGCGGTCTTTTGAGAGGAACCAGGTGATTAACGCGCAGATGGAAGCCATGATTGCGTAAAAAACCAACATCTTTTGATACAACGTCATTCTGTATACCAGAGCCGAAAAAATAACCGCACGCAATATGCGTCATATGTTGACACAGATCAAGTTTTTTCGTTACAGAATAACCACTTAAAAATTATGGCTAATAACAATTGAGTATCTTACGTAACACATCTGGCGGGCAAAGAGAACGCCTGACCGCGCAAGCGGCCAGGCTAAGCGGATCAGTGTTTGATCATGACATGCCGGACAACCGTATAATCCTCAAGCCCGTAGACCGACATATCTTTCCCGTAGCCCGATAATTTCATGCCGCCGTGCGGCATTTCGCTCACCAGCATAAAATGGGTATTCACCCAGGTGCAGCCGTACTGCAGGCGCGCGCTCAGGCGATGGGCGCGCCCCACGTCTTTGGTCCAGACCGATGACGCCAGGCCGTATTGCGAGTCGTTTGCCCAGGCCAGCACCTGCGCCTCGTCATCAAACTCGGTGACGCTCACCACCGGGCCAAACACCTCGCGCTGAACGATGGCGTCGTCCTGTTTTGCTCCCGCCAGCAGGGTTGGCTGGAAGTAGTAGCCCGCCCCCTCTTTTTTGCTCCCGCCGGTGACAACCCGGATATGGCCGAGCGCTTTCGCCTCATCGACGGCCTGACAGACGCGTGACAGATGGGCGGCCGAGCTGAGCGGTCCCAGTTCGGTAGAGGTGTCTTCCGGCGCCCCCATTTTAAGGCTGGCAACCGCGGCGCCCAGCTTTTCAACCAGTTGGGCATAAATTCCCTTCTGGGCATAAATGCGGCAGGCTGCCGTACAGTCCTGCCCGGCATTGTAGAAGCCAAACGTCCGCACCCCTTCGACCACCGCATCCAGATCGGCATCATCAAACACGATCACCGGCGCTTTGCCGCCCAGCTCCATATGGGTGCGTTTAATCGAGGACGCCGTATGGCCGATGATATGTTCCCCGGTCGCAATCGAACCGGTCAGCGAAACCATGCGGACCTTCTCGTGCCCGGTGAGCGGGTCGCCGACCGTTTTCCCGCGACCAAACAGCACGTTCAGAACGCCCGCTGGGAAGATATCTTTTGCCAGCTCTGCCAGCTTCAGCGCGGTCAGGGGCGTGATCTCAGAGGGCTTTATCACCACGCAGTTCCCTGCCGCCAGCGCGGGGGCCAGCTTCCAGGCTGCCATCATCAGCGGGTAGTTCCACGGCGCGATAGAGGCCACCACGCCCACCGGATCGCGGCGAATCATCGACGTGTGACCGTCAAGGTACTCGCCCGCTGCCAGACCGTTCAGGCAGCGGGCGGCCCCGGCAAAGAAACGGAAAACGTCGACCACCGCAGGAATTTCATCCCCCAGCGCGCAGTGCAGCGGCTTGCCGCAGTTGAGGGACTCGAGCCGGGCAAACGCCTCACCGTGCGCTTCAATCGCATCCGCCAGCTTCAGCAGGCACTCGGCGCGGGTTTTCGGCGTCGTTTGTCCCCACGCCGCAAAAGCACGGTCAGCCGCCAGCACCGCCGCGTCGACCTGGGCCGCTGACGCCTCAGCAATTTCCAGCAATACCTCTCCAGTGGCCGGGTTATAAACCGGCTGTTTTTCACCCTCTCCGGCAACCAGCTCACCGTTTATCAGCAGATGTTTTTGCATAGCATTTTCCTGTTGAAATCACTGTTATTTCCCGCTGCCGGCAATGTTTTCGCCTTCGCGGGTTAGCCACCAGGCTCCCAGAATGGGGAGAGTTGTCACCAGCATCACCAGCAGAGCCACGACGTTGGTGACGGGCACGTCGCGCGGACGCCCGAGCTGATTGAGCAACCACAGCGGTAACGTGCGCTCGTGTCCCGCCGTAAACGTTGTGACGATGATCTCGTCAAACGACAGGGCAAACGCCAGCATTCCCCCGGCCAGCAGCGCGGAACCCAGATTGGGCAGCACCACATAGCGGAAGGTTTGCCACCCGTCAGCCCCGAGATCCATTGACGCTTCCACCAGGCTCCAGGAGGTGCGTCTGAACCGGGCAATCACGTTGTTAAACACCACCACCACACAGAAGGTGGCGTGTCCGACCACGATGGTGAAAAACCCCGGCTCCAGGTTAATCGTTTTGAAAGCCGTCAGCAGCGCCAGGCCGGTGATGATCCCCGGTAACGCAATCGGTAACAGCAGCAGCAGAGAGATCGCATTCTTGCCAAAAAACGCGCTTCGCCACAGCGCTGCTGCAGCAAGCGTGCCAAGCACAAGGGCTATAGCGGTAGAAAGCGCGGCAATCTGAAGTGACAACGTCACGGATTCAATGATATCGCCGCGCCCCGCCGCCACGCTAAACCACTTCAGCGTCAGCCCCTGCGGCGGAAAGCTGAAGGCGGCGTCCTCGGTGTTGAAGGCATAGGTCGCGATGATCAGCAGCGGGAAGTGCAGGAAGATGACGCCTCCCCACGCTGCCACTTTCAGGAACAGCGGTGCGCGTTCAGAGTGCATCGAATGCTCCCAGACGTTTCACGAACGCCAGATAAAGAGAAATCAGCACGATGGGAACCAGCGTGAACGCGGCGGCCATCGGCATATTGCCGATAGCGCCCTGCTGGGAGTAGACCATGTTACCAATGAAGTAGCCCGGCGGGCCGACCAGCTGAGGAACGATGAAATCCCCCAGCGTCAGGGAAAACGTAAAGATTGACCCCGCCGCAATGCCCGGAATGGCCAGCGGCAGAACGACATAGCGGAACGTCTGCCGGGGACGCGCGCCGAGGTCGGCTGAGGCCTGCAGCAGCGAGGCCGGAAGGCGTTCCAGCGCCGCCTGGACGGGCAGGATCATAAACGGCAGCCAGATGTACACGAAGACCAGAAACCGTCCCAGCCCGGAGGTGGACAAAGTGTTGCCGCCAATTGCCGGGAGCGTCAGGATTGATGTCAGAATCGGCTCCAGGCCGAGATGGCTGAGAAACCACTGGGCCACACCGTCCTTCGCCAGCAGCAGCGTCCAGGCGTAGGCTTTAACGATATAGCTCGCCCACATTGGCAGCATCACGGCGATATAGTAAAACGCTTTCCACTTGCCGCTGGTGTATCGCGCCATGTACCAGGCCATCGGGAACGCAAGGATGGCGCTGGCAATGGTCACCGCAATCGCCATCGTTAACGTGCGCAGGATGATGTCGTAGTTTGCCGGGTTGAAGAGCGCCTGAATGTTCGCCAGCGTGAGATCCGGCGTGACCGCCATGGTGAAATCGTCAAAGGTGTAAAACCCCTGCCACAGCAGCGTCAGCAGCGATCCTAAATAGACGATGCCAAACCACATCAGCGGCGCAAGCAGAAGCAGGAACAGACCGAGCGACGGCTTTCGCCAGAACAGGGCCGTCATGCGGCTCAGACGGCCGCGCGGGGCGGGAGGATGCGCAACGCTCATATCCATTTCACCTCTCCTCGTGAAGGCGGATCATCGCCTCGCGCGACCATGACGCCATGACCGCCTGCCCCGGCGCAATGCCGCTCAGCGGCGAGGCGTCACTGAAGTTAGCCTGGCTCACCAGCAGTTTGGCGCCATCGGCGAGCTTCAGCTCCAGACGCGTGGCAGCCCCCTGATACTGAACGGCCTGCACGACGCCCTGAACCTGAACGTCACCCTGTTCATTAAGGCGAATATGTTCAGGGCGCAGGGAAAAGGTGCCCTCCATCCCGCAAAGCGTCTGCGCAAGGCCCGCATCAAAAACGTTGGAGGTGCCGACAAATCCGGCGACAAACGGCGTGCGCGGACGCATGTAAAGATCGCGTGGGGTATCCACCTGCTCGATACGCCCGTTATTGAACACCGCCACCCGGTCCGACATGGAAAGGGCCTCGCCCTGATCGTGGGTGACGAAAATAAAGGTGATGCCGAGTTCCTGCTGAAGTTTCTTCAGCTCGAACTGCATCTGTTCCCGCAGCTTGAGATCGAGCGCCCCTAAAGGCTCGTCCAGCAGCAGGACGCGCGGTTCGTTTACCAGCGCGCGGGCGATGGCGACACGCTGACGCTGGCCGCCGGAAAGTTGCGAAGGTTTGCGGGCGATGGCAAAGCTCAGGCCCACTTTTTCCAGGGCATCACGGGCCTGGGCATGGCGTTTTTTCTTGTCGACGCCTTTGACCATCAGCCCGTAGGCAACATTGTCGAGGATCGACATATGCGGGAACAGCGCGTAGTCCTGAAACACGGTGTTCACGTCCCGCTCCCAGGGGGGCAGTTCGCTCGCCTCTTTGCCGAAGATGGAAATCGTCCCGCCTGACAGCTGTTCAAAACCGGCGATCAGACGCAGGCAGGTGGTTTTGCCGGAGCCCGAAGGCCCCAGCATGGAGAAAAACTCTCCGTCGCGGATCGCAATGGTGACCCCATCCACCGCCCGGACGTCGCCGTACAGACGGGAAACATTGTTAAACTCGACTGCGTACGTCATGTTCTGCTCCCGGGCAATTAACGACCACCCATGATGGCGATGTAATCCTGCGTCCAGCGGCTGTAAGGGACAAATTTGCCGCCTTCTGCGATGGGGGTTTTCCAGAACATGATTTTGTCGAACTCATTATAACCGTTTGTTTCGCAGCCTTTATCGCCCAGCAGCGTGCTGGCTTTACACCCTTCCGGCACCACGGGCAGGGAGCCAAACCATGCGGCCAGATCGCCCTGCACTTTCGGCGTCAGCGACCAGTTCATCCATTTGTAGGCGCACATCGGGTGTTTAGCCTGCGCGTGCAGCATGGTGGTGTCCGCCCAGCCTGTCACCCCCTCTTTCGGGAAGACGGTGGCAATGGGCTGGTTCTCGGCCTTCAGGGCATTCGCCTGATACGGCCAGGCGCTGGAGGCCACCACGCCCTCGTTTTTGAAATCGCTCATCTGGACGGTGGTGTCATGCCAGTAGCGGTGGATCAGCGCATGCTGGTCGCGCAGCACTTTCAGCACGGCGGCATACTGTGCTTCGGTGAGCTGGTAAGGGTCTTTGATACCCAACTGCGGCTGGGTCGCTTTGACGAACAGCGCCGCATCGGCGATATAAATCGGGCCGTCATAGGCCTGCACGCGTCCCTGATTGGTTTTACCGTCCGGCAGATCCTGTTTGGTAAAGACGACGCTCCAGCTGTCCGGCGGCGTCGGGAAGGTTTTGGTGTTGTACATCAGCAGGTTTGGCCCCCACTGGTACGGCGTGCCGTAGACTTTACCGCCGACGTTAAACCATTCCCCTTTCACAATCCGCTCGTCGAGGGTTTTCCAGTTGGGGATAAGATCGGGGTTAATCGGCCGGACGCGTTTGCCCATGATCAGCCGCAGGGAGGCATCGCCTGAGGCGGTCACCAGGTCATATCCCCCTTTCGCCATCAGGCTGACCATTTCATCCGACGTGGCCGCCGTTTTGACGTTAACCGCACACCCGGTCTCTTTTTCAAACTGGGTGACCCAGTCGTAGTTTTTATCCGTCTGCCCCCGCTCGATGTATCCCGGCCAGGCGATAATATCCAGTCGACCTTCCCCGTCGCCAATGGCCTTTGGTGGTTCTGCGGCTTGCGCTGTCATGATAGTCATGCCGAGCGCGCACAGGCTGCTGCGGGCAAATTTTTTGCTCATAAGAGTTACTCCTGTCGCAATGAAATTTAGCGGCAGCCGTGCCGTAAAAATATCTCCCTTATTAAACGTAGACCGCGCAAATGCGCCGCACCGTTCGGCTTCAGGAAATTTCATCAAGGTGTGACCGAGGGCGCATTCCCCGTTAACTGGATTATAGACAAGGGGTTAGGCGCGAGAGACGGTATGCAGATTTCCTATGACGGGTCACCGCGAAATAGTCGCAGCGCCGTCATCAGGATAAGAATTGATTATTTAAATAACGGAGAAAGGATTATTCCAGCATCGTGCTAATTAATTTTCCTAACTGAATGACCGCCTGCTCTTCCCGCTCTCCCCAGGCCCAGGAGGTATTAAAACGAAAGAACGGCGTCCACGCGTCAGAGGTGGAAAACATTTTTCCGGGAGCAATGCTGATGTGGTGCGTTAAGGCCTTTTCGCTCAGCAGCCCCGCATCCAGCTGTGCCGGCAGTTCCAGCCATAAAAAGTAGCCGCTGTCGTTATGGTGAATTTTAACGCCTGCAGGCATATGGCGAAGAAGTGACTGCCAGGCCTGCTGCTTTCGCTCGGCCAGCGTACGCCGCAGGCGGCGCAGGTGGGCGTCGTAGCGTTTGGTCGCCAGGTAATCCACCAGCGCCAGCTGCATGGGAGAACTGGTTGAAAGCGTGCTCATCAGCTGCAGCTGCTGAATGCGCCGCGCGTGTTTTCCTGCCGCCACCCAGCCGATGCGAAAACCGGCCACCAGACATTTTGAAAAGGACGAGCAGTGTAGCGTCATGTCCTGACGATCCCACGCTTTCGCCGGAAGCGGCTTTTCACGTCCAAAATAGAGCTCGCTGTAGACGTCATCTTCAATCAGCGGGACGTTGTGCTGGGTTAACAGGGCGACAAGCTGGGCTTTTTTCTCCGCGCTCAGCGTGAAGCCGAGCGGGTTTTGGCTGTTAGTCATGATCCAGCAGGCTTTAACCGGGTACTCATTCAGCGCCTGCTCTAAGGCATTGAGATCGATCCCCTCGCGAACGTCCGTCGCAATCGACAACGCTTTGAGCTTCAGGCGTTCCAGCGCCTGCAGCGCACCGTAAAAACAGGGGTTTTCGACAATCACCCAGTCACCCGGCTCGGTTACCGCCTGAAGGCTAAGATTCAGCGCTTCGAGCGCGCCTGCGGTGATCACGATCTCTTCCGGGGAGATGTTCATCCCCTGCTGCGCGTAGCGGCGGGCAATGGCGTGGCGGAGATCGACGTTTCCCGGCGGCAGGTTCTCAATCACGCTCATCGCCGTCGCGGTTTTGCTGACGTTTGCCAGCGAACGGTTGAGCTGCTGAAGCGGGAAAAGCCTGGGGTCGGGAAATGCGGAAGCAAAAGGAACAACGGACGGGTCGCGGCTGGCCTGTAAGACGTCGAAGATGTAGGTATTGATATCCACCGCTTCGTCACGCATCACCTGAGCGGGTGGCGCAGGCTGTTGTGCGGTCGGGCGCGAGGCAACGTAATAGCCCGACTGCGGTCTGGCGACAATGCGCCCCTGACTTTCCAGCATCTGATACGCGTGGCCAACGGTCATAAAACTCATGCCGCTGCTTGCCACCTGCTCTCGCAGGGAAGGCAGCTTATCGCCCGGCAGCCATACGCCAAGCTCAATCTGCGAGATAATTTGTTGCGCCAGACGCTGGTATTTTTTCATCAGATTCTCCTTAAGACCGACAGTGTATATCAGCAGGAGAAAAAGAGAAGATTTAGCGAACTGTTATAGTCTGGAAGATGAATTACTTACGGTATTCGGTCACGTGGCTCTGAGCGGAACGCGCGGCGGCCAGGTGGTCGAGCGTGATCATCGACGATTTGCAAAAAATGCATTTCGCGCCAAACGGGTTTTTCTCAGACACATCAAAGGCTGAGGTACGGTACTGCGAGCCATGACAGCATGGGCAGCGAAAATGAATATATGAAGTCATAGGTTTCTCCTGAAACGTAAAAACGTAAATTACTAATGGGCCGATTGGGCATAATGGTTTTAAACAAAACGAATCGGAATGTAGATAAAGACCCAAGAGAGGCTGCGGAGAGGCACAACGTGATGAGAACTGCTTTATAAAACTACGTCAGATATTTATTTGGACTCAAAACCAGAAGGCCATTAACGCACGACGCTGACGACAAAGCAAGCGGTTTAATGCGGAAAATTCATAAAAAGAATGTTTTTATTCCACAACGGCGAGGTATATCAGATGGCCAAAGCGTGAAATTTACGCCAACTGTTATGGTTAAAATTCGCTTTTCTGCGTCTGCTCGTCCGATCTTCGCCCCTATACCATAACAGCACACCGTTTGACATTGAGGCTGTGCATGTTTGGTTTAGATGCTTTTCACCTTGCGCGGATACAGTTTGCCTTTACCGTATCCTTTCACATCATTTTCCCGGCCATCACCATTGGTCTCGCAAGCTATCTTGCCATGCTCGAAGGGCTGTGGCTGAAAACAAAAAATCCGGTCTGGCGCTCGCTATACCATTTCTGGTCGAAGATTTTTGCCGTCAATTTTGGCATGGGCGTGGTCTCCGGGCTGGTGATGGCGTACCAGTTTGGCACCAACTGGAGCGGCTTTTCGCAGTTTGCGGGCAGTATTACCGGCCCGCTTCTGACCTATGAAGTGCTTACCGCCTTCTTCCTCGAAGCCGGGTTCCTCGGCGTGATGCTGTTCGGCTGGAATAAAGTCGGGCCGAGGCTGCACTTCTTTTCCACCTGCATGGTGGCACTGGGGACCATTATCTCCACCTTCTGGATCCTCTCCTCCAACAGCTGGATGCAAACCCCGCAGGGCTATGAGATCGTCAACGGTCAGGTGGTGCCGGTAGACTGGTTCGCGGTGGTGTTTAACCCCTCCTTCCCTTACCGCCTGCTGCACATGTCGATAGCCGCGTTCCTGAGCAGCGCCCTGTTTGTTGGCGCATCCGCGGCATGGCATCTGCTGCGCGGGAATAATACCCCCGCCATCCGGGCAATGTTTTCAATGGCGCTGTGGATGACGCTGATTGTCGCGCCCCTCCAGGCCATGGTGGGCGATATGCACGGGCTGAACACCTTAAAGCACCAGCCCGCGAAAATTGCCGCCATTGAAGGTCACTGGGAAAATCCACCGGGCGAGCCTACCCCGCTACTGCTGTTTGGCTGGCCGGATATGGAACAGGAGCGCACCCGCTTTGGGCTGGAGATCCCGGCGCTGGGAAGCCTTATTCTGACACACAGTCTGGATAAACAGGTTCCGGCGCTCAAAGAGTTTCCAAAGGAAGACCGCCCAAATTCCACCATCGTCTTCTGGT
Organism: Enterobacter sp. CFEC122; assembly: GCF_052983755.1. Taxonomy (NCBI): domain Bacteria; kingdom Pseudomonadati; phylum Pseudomonadota; class Gammaproteobacteria; order Enterobacterales; family Enterobacteriaceae; genus Enterobacter; species Enterobacter sp. CFEC122. The sequence continues at coordinate 186,576 of NZ_JBRIQR010000003.1, forward strand.
CGTTCCGCATTATGGCGGGCCTGGGCATGCTGATGCTGCTGCTTGGGGTAACGGCACTCTGGCTGCGCTATAAAAAGCGCATTTATTCTTCCCGTCCTTTCCTGTGGTTTGCCCTGCTGATGGGGCCCTCCGGGCTGATTGCTATTCTGGCCGGGTGGATCACCACCGAAGTGGGCCGCCAGCCGTGGGTGGTCTATGGGCTCCAGCGCACGAAGGATGCGGTTTCTGCCCATGGCGATTTGCATATGAGCGTGAGCCTGCTGGCCTTCTTCGTCGTTTACACTTCGGTATTTGGCGTGGGTTACAGCTATATGGTGCGCCTCATCCGAAAAGGCCCGCAGCCGCATGAATCTTTCGCCACCGAGTCCGACGGACGTCCGGCGCGCCCGCTTTCTGCCGTCACAACTGAACATAAGGAGCAGCCGTAATGGGTATCGATCTTTCCATTATCTGGTTTGTGATCATCGTCTTTGCCACGCTGATGTATATCGTGATGGACGGTTTTGATCTGGGGATTGGCATTCTGTTCCCGGCCACGCAGAACGCCGACGATCGCGATGTGATGGTTAACAGCGTCGCGCCGGTCTGGGACGGGAATGAAACCTGGCTGGTGCTGGGCGGGGCCGCCCTGTTCGGCGCCTTTCCGCTGGCCTACGCCGTGATTATCGATGCCCTCACCATTCCGCTCACATTAATGCTGATCGGTCTTATTTTTCGTGGCGTAGCGTTTGAGTTTCGCTTTAAAGCCACGCCAGCACACCGTCCTTTCTGGGATAAGGCGTTTATAGGCGGTTCCATTCTGGCGACGTTTACCCAGGGCGTGACGGTGGGCGCCGTCATTAACGGCTTTAGCGTCACCGGCCGGGCCTATATCGGCGGCCCCTTTGACTGGTTTACCGCGTTTAATCTGTTTTGCGGCGCGGGCCTGGTGGTGGCCTACGCGCTGTTAGGCTCGACCTGGCTGGTAATGAAAAGCGAAAATGCATTGCAACAGCGGATGCGTCAGGTATCGAAAACCCTGTTAATCGTGCTGCTGGCGTTTATTGCGGCGATCAGCCTCTGGACACCGCTGGCGCAGCCGGCCATCGCGGCGCGCTGGTTTACGCTGCCGAACCTGTTCTATCTGCTGCCCGTCCCGGCCCTGGTGGTGATTTTTAGTTTGTATCAGTGGCGCTGCCTGAATAATCCCGACAGCCATAGCCGACCGTTTATCCTGACGCTGGGGCTGATCTTCCTCGGCTTTAGCGGGCTTGGGATCAGCATCTGGCCGCACATCATTCCACCGTCAATCACCCTGTGGCAGGCCGCCGCACCGACGCAAAGCCAGGGCTTTATGCTGGTCGGCGCGCTGTTGATCATTCCCGTTATCCTGGTCTACACCTTCTGGAGTTACTACGTATTTCGCGGCAAAGTTCGGCATGGGGAGGGTTATCACTGATGCAACAACCGGTCTGGAAAAGATTACTGTGGCTGGCCATTATCTGGGGCGGCAGCGTACTGGCGCTGGCTGCGGTCAGTATGCTCTTCCGTATGCTGATGACGGCGGCAGGGTTTAAATCACATTAACGTCATCCCGGGCAACCGCTGCGTTGCCCGGCTCCTCCCCGCACTTTCAGATAAACCCCATTAACGCATGGCAGAGTATCGTTACACTGGAAAAAGATTCACGGTGTTTATAGTTTGAGAAGAAAAATGAAAAAGCTCATTGCGTTAAGTGTTATCAGTCTTGTCCTTACCGGCTGCGTTAATCCGGGTAAAGCCTCCGTTCAGCCGGAGCAACTTAAGAACCACCGCTTTGTGCTGGAAAGTGTGGACGGTAAGGCCGTGAAGACCGCGACAACGCAACCTGAGATCGGTTTTAGCGCACTGCCAGATATCAGTCTGGTGAATAACATCAGCGTTTCTGGCCAGATGTGTAACCGCTTCAACGGACAGGGGAAATTGTCCGAAGGCGAGCTGAAGGTGAAAACGCTGGCCATGACGCGCAAGCTCTGTAGTGAGCCGCAGCTTAACGAGCTGGATCAGGCCATCGGCGACATGCTGCGCAAAGGCGCGCAGGTCGACCTGACTGAAGACCAGTTAACGCTGGCGACAGCCGATAAAACGCTGATGTTTAAGCGTGCAGAATAATCAGTAGTTACCGCAGGTTCCAACGGCAAGCGACTGTTCACTACAGCGTTTGCCGTTTGGCAAGGCGCACATCCCAATAGCTGAACCATCAAGCTGGCGAGCTACCGACAGCGAACCGCCAATCATCGCGCAGTTGGCCTGACCGGAGCTGGACATCGCGGCTTTCATACCCGGCACCACGTGCGCGGCCGTTGCCTGCTGGACAGGTTCACTGCTGCATGCCGACAACAATAATGCGGCACACCCTACCAAAAATGCTGAGCGCATGCTCTCTCCCCCATGAATAATGCGAAACCTATGCATAATAGGCATCCCATCCCGTGTCGTCGAGAGCGGAAGTGCGTATTTATGCGCTCCTGAAACAATTTCTCGCAATTTTTCTGCCAAAAGTTTGATCTACACATTGATGGCAGGAATAACGAGGACACAAAAGCGAAAATCGAAAAATCCCCCGTTTGCTAGAATACACAGATAATATTCAGGGTTTGTTGCCGTAATACAGACCCCTATTTTTTTGCGCAATGTAAGGGTGCTGTCCTATGCAAACTATTGACGGTAATGGTGCAGTTGCCTCAGTCGCGTTTCGCACCAGTGAAGTTATCGCCATCTACCCGATTACGCCAAGTTCTACCATGGCTGAGCAGGCGGACGCCTGGGCGGGTAACGGGTTAAAAAACGTCTGGGGCGATGTCCCGCGAGTGGTTGAGATGCAGTCTGAAGCCGGTGCAATTGCCACGGTGCACGGCGCGCTTCAGACCGGGGCGCTTTCCACGTCGTTTACCTCTTCCCAGGGATTGTTATTAATGATCCCGACGCTGTACAAACTTGCCGGACAACTGACTCCCTTCGTTCTGCACGTCGCTGCGCGTACCGTTGCCACCCACGCGCTCTCTATCTTTGGCGATCATTCTGACGTGATGGCCGTTCGCCAGACCGGCTGCGCGATGCTGTGCGCCAGCAGCGTTCAGGAAGCCCAGGACTTTGCCCTGATTTCGCATATCGCCACGCTCAAAAGCCGGGTGCCGTTTATTCATTTCTTTGATGGTTTCCGTACGTCTCACGAAATTAACAAAATCGTCCCGCTGGCTGACGAGACAATTCTGAATCTGCTTCCGCAGGCGGACATTGACGCGCATCGCGCCCGCGCTCTGAATCCGGAACACCCGGTGATTCGCGGCACGTCGGCGAACCCGGATACCTATTTCCAGTCCCGCGAGGCCACCAACCCGTGGTACAACGCGGTTTACGACCATGTTGAACAGGCGATGAATGACTTTGCTGCCGCAACGGGTCGGGAATACAAACCCTTTGAGTATTACGGCCATCCGCAGGCGGAACGGGTCATTGTGCTGATGGGATCGGCCATTGGCACCTGCGAGGAAGTTGTTGATGAGCTGCTGACGCGCGGCGAAAAAGTTGGCGTGCTGAAAGTGCGTCTCTATCGGCCGTTCTCGGCGAAACATCTGCTCTCTGCGCTGCCGGAAAGCGCGCGTACCGTTGCGGTGCTCGATCGCACCAAAGAGCCGGGCGCGCAGGCGGAACCGCTGTATCTGGATGTGATGACCGCCCTGGCCGAGGCCTTTAATCATGGCGAACGTGAAACGCTGCCGCGCGTGATCGGGGGGCGTTACGGTTTGTCCTCCAAAGAGTTCGGACCGGACTGCGTGCTGGCGGTCTTCAACGAGCTCAGCGAAGCGAAGCCCAAGCCGCGCTTTACCGTCGGCATTTATGATGATGTGACGAATCTGTCCCTGTCGTTGCCGGAAAACACCCTGCCCTCGACCGCCAAACTCGAGGCGCTGTTCTATGGTCTGGGCAGTGACGGCAGCGTCTCCGCGACCAAGAACAACATCAAAATCATCGGGAACTCCACGCCGTGGTACGCCCAGGGGTACTTCGTCTATGACTCCAAGAAAGCCGGCGGCCTGACCGTTTCCCACCTGCGGGTGAGCGAACAGCCCATACGCTCTGCGTATCTAATTTCTCAGGCTGATTTTGTTGGCTGTCACCAGCTGCAGTTCATTGATAAGTACCAGATGGCCGAGCGCCTGAAACCTGGCGGTATTTTCCTCCTGAATACGCCATACAGCGCGGATGAAGTCTGGTCGCGCCTGCCGCAGGAAGTGCAGGCGGTGCTGAACCAGAAAAAAGCCCGTTTCTATGTGGTTAACGCGGCGAAAATTGCCCGCGAATGTGGCCTTGCCGCGCGTATCAATACCGTTATGCAGATGGCCTTCTTCCATCTGACGAATATCCTGCCGGGCGACAGCGCGCTGGCGGAACTGCAGGGCGCGATTGCCAAAAGCTACAGCAGCAAGGGCCAGGAGCTGGTCGAACGTAACTGGCAGGCGCTCGCGCTGGCGCGCGAGTCGCTGTTTGAGGTCCCGCTGCAGCCGGTCAACGCCGCAAGCCCGAACCGCCCTCCGGTGGTGTCTGATGCGGCACCTGATTTCGTGAAGACCGTGACGGCGGCGATGCTGGCCGGGCTGGGTGATGCCCTGCCCGTCTCTGCCCTACCGCCGGATGGCACCTGGCCGATGGGCACCACCCGCTGGGAAAAACGCAACATCGCCGAAGCGATCCCCATCTGGAAAGAAGATCTGTGTACTCAGTGCAACCACTGCGTGGCGGCCTGCCCGCACTCTGCCATTCGCGCCAAAGTGGTGTCGCCGGAAGAGATGGAGGCCGCCCCGGCCAGCCTGCATTCCCTGGATGTAAAATCCCGCGATATGCGCGGACAGAAATACGTTCTGCAGGTCGCGCCGGAAGACTGCACCGGCTGTAACCTGTGCGTCGAGGTTTGTCCGGCGAAAGACAGGCAGAACCCGGAGATTAAAGCCATCAATATGATGTCGCGTCTGGAGCACGTCGAAGAAGAGAAAGTGAATTATGACTTCTTCCTGAATCTGCCGGAAATCGATCGCAGCAAACTGGAACGCATTGATATTCGCACTTCGCAGCTGATCACGCCGCTGTTTGAATACTCCGGCGCCTGCTCGGGCTGCGGTGAAACACCGTATATCAAGCTGCTTACCCAGCTGTACGGTGACAGGATGCTGATTGCCAACGCCACCGGCTGTTCGTCTATCTATGGCGGCAACCTGCCCTCTACGCCGTATACCACTGACGCCAACGGCCGCGGTCCCGCGTGGGCCAACTCGCTGTTCGAGGATAACGCCGAATTTGGTCTGGGCTTCCGCCTGACCGTTGACCAGCACCGCGCGCGCGTGATGCGCCTGCTGGAGCAGTTTGCCGGGCAGATCCCCGCCGGGCTCAATGACGCGCTTCACGCCGACGCGACGCCAGAGGTACGTCGTGAGCAGGTTGCAGAGCTGCGTCAGGCGCTTCAGGGCGTGGCGGGCGCTGAACAGCTGCTGACCGACGCGGACGCCCTGGTCGAAAAATCGATCTGGCTGATTGGCGGCGACGGCTGGGCTTATGACATCGGCTTTGGCGGGCTGGACCACGTGCTAAGCCTGACCGAAAACGTCAATATCCTGGTGCTGGATACGCAGTGTTATTCCAACACCGGTGGTCAGGCGTCGAAAGCCACGCCGCTGGGTGCCGTCACGAAATTCGGTGAGCACGGGAAACGCAAGGCACGCAAAGATCTCGGGGTGAGCATGATGATGTACGGTCACGTTTACGTCGCGCAAATCTCGCTGGGGGCACAGCTTAACCAGACGGTGAAGGCGATCCAGGAGGCGGAAGCGTATCCCGGCCCGTCGCTGATCATTGCCTACAGCCCGTGTGAAGAGCATGGCTACGACCTGGCTCTTAGCCACGATCAGATGCGACAGCTAACCGCGACCGGCTTCTGGCCGCTGTACCGGTTCGATCCGCGCCGTGCGGACGAGGGTAAATTACCGCTGGCGCTGGATTCGCGTCCGCCGTCAGATGCTCTGGCCGAGACGTTAATGCAGGAACAGCGCTTCCGTCGCCTTAACGCGCAGCAGCCGGAAGTGGCCGAACAGCTATGGAAAGACGCTGCGGCAGATCTGCAAAAACGGTATGACTTCCTGGCGCAGCTGGCGGGTAAAGCCGAAAAATCGACCAGCGACTAGTCTCTCTGCCCGGCGCGTCCGGGCATTTTTTTGCCATAAAAAAACCCGGTGTATTCACACCGGGCGAATCCAGATAATCATTAAATATCTATTTAGTTCCCTAAATATTATTCATGCGAATTATGGATAAATAATCTTAAAGGCATATAACGCCATCAAGAATAGCTTAATTCATACCTGATTAATAATTTTAATTTATTATGTTTAGCCTTAAAGCATTCACCAAACCAATGACCATTACCGTTGATGTATTCAGTTTAGATTTTACTTAGTTCGTAACAATTATAATTTATTACTCTTACACGGGAGTGATTTAGCATGAGACAACTTTCGCATTCGGAAAGTTCAACAGGTAATTAAATAAAAACAACCGCAAAGGAATATCAAAATGCAAAGAAAAGTACTGGCCCTGATGATTCCGGCTCTGTTAATGGCTGGCGCAACTCATGCAGCAGAGATTTATAATAAAGACGGTAACAAATTAGATCTGTACGGAAAAGTAGATGGTCTGCACTATTTCTCCGATGATAAAGGCGCTGACGGGGATCAAACCTACATGCGTCTGGGCTTCAAAGGCGAAACCCAGATCAACGACATGATGACTGGCTACGCACAGTGGGAATACAACATTCAGGCCAATAACACCGAAGGGTCTGATAACCAGTCCTGGACGCGTCTGGCCTTCGCCGGTATCAAAGTGGGTGACTACGGCTCCTTCGATTACGGTCGTAACTATGGCGTACTGTACGACGTGGAAGGCTGGACCGATATGCTGCCTGAGTTCGGCGGCGACTCCTACACCAAAGCCGACAACTTCATGACCGGCCGCGCCAATGGCGTAGCAACCTACCGTAACACCGACTTCTATGGTCTGGTGCAGGGTCTGAACTTTGCGCTGCAGTATCAGGGCAAAAATGAAGGCAGCAACTGTGACGAAAATGGTTGTTCTCAGGAAGGAACGAACAACCGTTCTGATAACAACATTCGTAACCAAAACGGTGACGGTTTCGGTATCTCCACAACCTATGACTTTGGCATGGGGATTACTGCGGGTGCAGCGTATACCTCTTCAGATCGTACTAATGACCAGGTGATCGCAGGCACCGGTGCAGCATCTCAATATGCTGGCGGCGATAAAGCGGACGCATGGACCGCGGGTCTGAAATACGACGCTAACAATATCTACCTGGCGGCAATGTACTCTGAAACCCGCAATATGACGCCATACGGTTCCAGTGACAGCACTTCAGGCGGCGGTATTGCCAACAAAACCCAGAACTTCGAAGTGACCGCACAGTACCAGTTCGACTTCGGCCTGCGTCCGTCCCTTTCCTACCTGCAGTCTAAAGGCAAGGACCTTGGCAACGGCCAGGGCGACCAGGATCTGGTTAAGTACGCTGACGTCGGCGCAACCTATTACTTCAACAAAAACATGTCCACCTACGTTGATTACAAAATCAACCTGCTGGATGAAGATGACAGCTTCTACAAAAACAACGGCATCGGCACGGATGATGTCGTGGCACTGGGTCTGGTTTACCAGTTCTGATTGCCAGAGCCCGCATCAGTATGCGGGCTCACCCATCTCTTGACGTTCGTCACAAAAAGCAGGTTCTGAAATCACGTGGTTGAGGGTAAGTTGAGGTAAAGCTGTTTAAACTCAGGTGATAGCCTTTCCATCACTAAGGATAACAGCGTTGTTTGGTCGTGTATCCGTTGTCGTACTAACTCTTTTAGCGCTCATCTGGATGGCGTTAATTTTTGATTTTGCTGATATTGTCGGGCATCTCAGTGCTGTGTTGAACCACCTGGATGGCGGTTAACATTATTCCCTGAGAAATGAAAAGCCACCAGCAGTGCCGGTGGCGGGAAAACGCACAGATTGCGTTATTTTTTCACGGGTTGAGGCTTTTTATCACCTGATTCAGGGGCCTCACGCGGATCGTCTTTTTCAACACAAAGCATAGTTTCTCCTGTTTCAGATAACCACCCTCCACTATAGCCAGGCTAATTACAGAGTGGCCAGGCGGCAATTACGCCTGACCTGTTCCTTTCTTGCGAAAAGAGAGGTAGCCAAACACCCCGCTATCTCCATCCGAGGGATGGTTAACCCCGTCCATCACCTTCACTTCAGGGAAATCGAACGGAGAGACGTTATCAAAGCAGGCCACATTCACGCCGTATTCGTTTGGATTAGAACGCCGCTGATGGAACGTGTAAATTCCGCACACCGAGCAGAAAAAGTGCCGTGCCGTTCCCGTATTGAAGCGGTACTCCGTGAGCTTATCCTCACCTTTGGTCACGGTAATCCCTGACAGCGGCGCAGAGACGACGACCGCACCCCGCATGCGACAAAAGGAACAACTGCAGCGCCGCGCGGTATTCAGGCCATCCGTTAGCGCAACGGTAAAGGCCACCGCGCCACAATGGCACTGCGCATGACGAATATCAGCCATGGCTAGATCCCCTTCCTCACCAGGTCAGCAGCCTTGACGAAAACCTCATCCTCTACACCATCGCCTTTCTGCCTGCCGAGCCTGACCAGCTCATCAACAATGCTGTCGCGATCGATTGGTTTCTGGGCAGAAACCAGCCCAATAACGGCCGCCCCAATCGCCAGCCCCACTAATCCTGTTTGTTCGTCTTTGTTCTTCATACTCATGCTCCTGATACAACAAACAAGCGTAGCATGATTTTAAAAGCGCGGGGTTAGCCCGTATTTTGGCGCTTTGATATTTGCTGCCCAAATTTTGATATCGTTTTGCAGGAGAATAGTGAAATCAGATTTCAGATGCGTCACCATGCCATTAACGCTGTCCGCATCCACCACTGAAAAATGTTCAATTCTGTTCTTTCCTATTTGGACACAATTATATTTGGCGGGCAGCACTTTACCATTCACATTAAGCGGTAGATTATTCTCACCACAGCGGCCTTCCGTAATATATGACACCAGCAAATTAGCGGATTTTCTCCCAGGCTGGGATACGCTCACCATGACGGGAAAACCTTCCGAGGTCTGCGTCATATCATAAAGCACCGCATTTTTCATATACCAGGTATTATATTCCCGCTTCTGAAAAGCGGACCAGGCAGGTGCAGAATAAAGCACCAGCGCTGCCAGCGTAATAGAGACTATTTTCATGGGATGTTGCCGTCCGTGTTGTTGCACGTATTATTCAGATTGTGCAAAAAACAGCAACAACTTAAGAATAGTCCTACTACTATTGGCAGTGATAGAGGATTTATTCACGACGCACTATCCGAATGACCGTTCTTATCAACGTAGTGCTGGCATCTGAAAAACTCAGGTTAACTTGATGTCAAAACGACCATAAAGAAGAAACAGGCGAGAAATGGTAAACCGCCGCCATCACGGCGATGCTGACGACAATGCTTAAGAAAAAGTAGGTTTTAAACGGCTGCTTTTGTGTTTTATGGCGAAAGAGCTGTTGGCCCACAATCGCGCCAGGCCAGCCGCCCGTTACGCCAAATACCAGCAGCGTGGCTTCCGGAACCCTGCGCATGCCTTTCCGCGCCGCTATTTTATCGGCGCCATACATGACCAATGTCAGCATATTGATCAGCAGAAACCACATAGCCAAAGGGCTCGAGGTAAAAAGACTGCCGATCGCAGCAAAGAGCAGGAGTAAATAACAAACGCGATTGAGGGTCATAGTACTGGCCAGAGAAGAGTTGAGCGGTTTTCGACGCCGCATTATACGCTACTTATGAATGTATCGGGCGGGAATTGCTGACAACGGGACAAACGTCACTCCACCCTCACTTTAACCTTTGGCTTCGATAACAGAATTTTTATCAACTCCTTAAAAGGAACGGGTTTGTAGAAGAAATAGCCCTGTAAAAACGTGATGTTATTGCGCATGAGGTAATCAAGCTGTTCCTGGGTTTCAACCCCTTCCGCCACAATACGGATTGACAGTTTTTTTGCCAGTTCCAGTACCGAATCCAGGATCAGGGTGGAATCCTCATTGGCATTCACTCTGGCAACAAAGCTTTGGTCGATTTTAATGTAATCGATGTGCAGATCCTGCAGGTAGGACAGGCCGGAATATCCCGTTCCAAAATCATCCAGGGCAATGGCAAACCCTATTTCATGTAGCGCATTCAGGGTCTTAACGAGATGTTCATCTACGTGGAGAGGTTCACGCTCGGTCACCTCCACAACGAGATTAAGATCCTGTTGAACAAAGCTGCGCTTGTAATTCAGACACTCTTCAAAAAAGGTAGAGGCAACGATATGAGACGCACTGAAGTTAATCCCGACATGAAATCCTTCCGGCAGCAGCGTAGAAATTGCATTCATCTGCGTTGCAACCTGACGCATTAAGCTTTGGGTTAAGGGAATGATTAGCCCTGTTTTTTCAGCAAGAGGAATAAATGACGAGGGAGAAATAAACCCGGATTGCGGATGCTTCCATCTTGCCAGCACCTCTACACCGCGCAAGGTGCCCTCTTTTCCGCTCACGACGGGCTGGTAATAGGGAATAATTTCATTTCTGTAGATGGCAGTCCGCAGCGATTCTTCCGGCGAAATATCCTTAGACAGATATCGCAGCAGAAGATAAGCAGAAAGAGAGGAAACGAGCAGCAGAAATAACACCACTCCACCGGCCTGGTCGAATAATCGCGTTAGGCTAAAAAGAGGCGGAGCGTTAAATTGAATCGCGAAGGCATAATCAACGTCTTTTACCGTCAGAACATCGTTGTTTGAATGGGCTGCCGTCAAGACATCGCCAGATTGGCCTAAACGACGATTGCCGACCAGCAGCGAATACGCCACGCCACGTAGTGGCATATTCAGCGCATCCCGAATATGGCTGTCGCTGATGCTCACCATGATTCGGCTTCCGGCATGATTTGTCTGGTATAAGAGAACCGGCAGGCCGTTGACCGTACTTTTCGATGGAACAAGTAACAATGGCGCTTCAGGCAGCGCTGACCCGTTAACCAACAACACGCGGTTTCCCGGCAAGGAGGAACACCAGACCACATCTTTTTTCAGAATAACGATCGTTCTCAGATGGGGTTGTAATGCCGCTTCAGTGCCGAGCCGATACTGTCCTTCAGCATCACACTCATTCTCAGCAAGCCGCATTGCAACCTGGGTCGCATGATGCGCTTCTGTAAGAATGACGTGCATATTCCTGACGACGTAGTGCGCCCCGGCAAGGCTGTCAGCCCGCGCCGAGTACCAGACCTGGATATTGATGATAAAAACGCCCAGCACAAAAATTGCCGTGGCTGCAGCTATGGAGATAGGTGCGTGGCGCATTCAGGATTCTCGACTCGAGTGACGTTGCCGCTTCGGTGATGCTGAAGTGATTGAATTATCTTCGCCTTAAGCATGGTTGATAAAGAAAGAAATACCATGTCCGCCGTCAGAAATTTTCCCGCAAACCAGGCTCCATCTTTGCACCTTCTCAAATGGGTAAATAAAAAGGCCGCCGAACGGCAGCCCTGGTTGTTAAGTGCTTATTAGTATTGCTTTATTGTCTTGACCGGCGTTCTTTCTGACCAGTCAGGCCGCTCGCCAGCCATGATTGCACGCTGTTGTGATGGCGTCACAGACTGCGTTATTTCAGGCATCGACTTGTATTCAGGTTGCTTAGGTGGGTTGAGAACCAGATCGGAGCTACAGCCTGACAGCAGCAAAACCGCCAGTAGAGATGTATTAAGCTTGAACACGCTAACCCCTTCCAATGGGATAAAAGTTACAGAAAATGCGTGGTGCCGATAGCATCCCGATGACTCGTTACTGATTATAACGTCACGCGCCGGGGTGCAGGCAGCAGATTCACCACACAGATACCCCCATAAGAATATATTTACACAACCAATGCATGCAACCCTTTGTATTCCAGGCAGCCTGTGTACAAAAGTAGAAGGAAAGCCGATTACGCTTCAAATATCGAGGGAGTTTATGTTAAAACCGCTATTATGTTTCTTATGGTCAAGGGTTGAGAAGGGATTTCAATGGTTAAGGTTGAGGAATTAAAAACGAAGTACCCAGGCGCAGCGGCCTGGCAAATGGGTGACAACCCGGAACTGGCGAACGCGCTTGCGGACCTGATTAAAAAAGGGCTCAAAACGGCCACCTGCGGATCTTTTGCCTCGTACTCGCAGGATGTCTCTGCTCCACGGATAGGAAGCTACAACATAATCCTTGATGGTCAGAATGTCCCGGTCTGTGTGATCCGGCTGGTTTCCATGCGACTGGTGCGTTTTTGCGATGTTAATGAGAAATTCGCTCGCAAAGAGGGTGAAGGTGATTTAAGCCTTGAATACTGGCGGAAAGAGCATCAGGGATTTTTCTTCCGCGAAGGCCATTTTTCTGAAGATATGGAACTGATCGCAGAAGAATTTGAATTGGTTGAGGTGCTGTAAGCTGAGATAAAGTGGCAGTTATGTGTCGCTTAATTAAGCAGGCTTACTCATGTTAAGCTCGTACACAACGCATTCCGTATCGTAATGCCGCTCTATGGCTTTATAAGACATACCTAACCTTTTCATTACACGCTGCGATGCGATATTTTCTGGATCGGCCACGGCCACCAGATAAGATGCTCCCACCCGTTCTACAGCGTAATCAACGATCGCTTTCGCTGCCTCTGTAGCATAGCCTTTGCCATTGTGTTCAGGCACGAGGCGCCAGCCAATCTCTAATGGTGCCCCCTCCACGTTCGCCAGGTGCTGGAGGCATGCTGCACCAACGATCGCACCAGAAGATTTCTCTCTGATAGCCCACCACGAGAAGTGATACTTATCCCAGCGAGCCTGCACCCTTCTGATGCCCTCCCTGGTTTCTTCGGGCGTTTTAACGATACCCTTATTGATATAGCGCATCACCTCAGCATCACTATCCATTACCCTTAAGCCTTCATAATGTGAATCATTAAAG